>JBEICW010000075.1:0-10189 GCA_040383785.1 Ignavibacteria bacterium
ACACCATTATAGGTTTCAACAAGGATTGAAACAACTTCCACTTTATAAACTTTAGATAAATAATCTATCACTCTATTGGCTTCTTTATCGATGTCTTTTTGTGGTTTGTTTTTTGGAGGGGTTTGCCCAAAGCTAAATATTCCAATGAATAATGCCGATAATACAATTAATTTTTTCATAATTATTTGGTTTTAAATAGATAACGAAAATAAAACCTTTATTATTGTGCTATTTTTTTTGATTGTCATCCAACCACATCTCGATTTCTAAATCTCCAAAATCTTTAATAGCAACTACTCTAACTTTCAAATCATATCCATCATCAATTATTTTTGACAACCCAAAATCTACAATTTTTGTAACTAAGGCAGGATTAGCTGGAGTTTCATAATTTCTTATTTCAATAGTATTTTTTTCTTCACTTGTTCGTGGATATTCTTTTTTTAGAGGCTTTAAAAACTGATTTACTTTTAAATGTGGTTCATCATCTACTATTTTATGATTTATATAATCTTCATATTTAACGTTCATTCTTAAACTTAACATATTAATTTTCATAAATTCTAAAGGAAAAGAATTTAAAATTTTATTACGAGAACTGATAATGCTAATAATAATTAAGTGTATATAAAAATTGTAAATAGACTTTAATTTTTCTACTTCATCATATTCATCTAAATTAAAATAATAAAGAATAAGAAATAAGATATTACCCATAATAAAAAACACCACTCCAAATTTTAAAGAACTTTGATGTTTATCATCAATAAAAAATGGGTGAAAACTTCTATTAAAATTAGTGAAAATTATTTTAGATTTTTTGGGAAATAATAACCTTATAATCAAAAACATCTGAAAACAAAAAACTCCAATTTTAACCAAAGTTAGCAAAATAAGAAATACATTAAAGTCTGAAGGTAAAGGTTTGGCATGTTGAGAATCTGAGATAAAATCAATAATAAATGAAGAAAGATATACAATCGTTATACCTGTAATAATTTTTGAGATTAGTACATCTCTTTTATTTGATTCGTAGTAACTCATAATTAATATTGTTTAATTTATTATATTAAATTTGGTTAATGAAAATTAATATTAAGTATTTATTCTAATTTTTAAAAAAGAATTATAAAAAAAGACAAATCCTATAAATAATGGTAAAATTATATATTCTAAATCCCCCCAAACAAAGACTTGTGAGCTAATAAATTCATCCCTAATTTTTAGATTATATCCAATAGAATTTTTCAATTCTTGATATCTAAAACTCAATGCTAACAAACTACTTAAAAACCATATATTTCCAACCAATTTTAATCTATTTTTGATTGGATACATTAAACTACTATATTGCCATTTTTTTAATTTAAAAATTGCTGAAAAAACTATCAATGGACTTAATAAATACATAACTATCTTTTGAAATACAAAGCACCAATGTAACTCAGTACCTTTATTATACATTTCATAAAATATTTCTAAATTATCGCTAAATTTTATTATTGCTAATGTAAAAACTGGGGCCATCATCAGAAATGTTTTTACTTCTTTTTGATTTCTAGTTCCATCAATATCTTTATTTAAATCACTCATAATTTTTTCTATTACTTTTAAATTATAATTTAATCTATTTTACAATCCTTACCAATATAATCAATATACTCAAAAACAAAAGACATTGATTCTTTTTTCATATCAGTTGTTAAGTTTGGATTATTTTTTAGTGTGTTAAACATTTTACTTGCAGCGCAATATTCTCTATATGATGTTAATCCTTGTGCTTTTATAAGGTTATAAATCATATTAACCGCAAAACTATTTGGGTTTTTCTTTAAAGCCAAACCAGCAACTTCAAAAGCATCTGTAACATCAAAATAGTTATCTAACGCTTTCATATAAGCATAACATATTAATTCATCTGCCGTGGCATTCCAATTAAAAGCGGTAGAATCTCCTCCAAAATCTGATTTATATTTTTTCTTGTTCATCACAAATTTAAAATATAACTTACTTGATTTGTTTCCTTTAACGTTCCAACCAATGGCATTAATAATTGCCAATTTAACTTCTAAAGAATTTGTATCACTATTAATATACGCCATCATTTCATTGGTTATTTTACCTTTAGAATTTAAGGCTTCTTGCACCAATGGAACATCTAAATAGGCTTTATAAAAATCGGTTGACGTTAATGGGCTATCCGCAAAAGTATATTGCGAGATTAGTAGAATAAGGATAAGGAGTTTTTTCATTTGTGGCTGTTTTAATTATTAGATTTTTTGTCATTAGATTCATTTTCCAATTTCAGTTTTTGCGGACTCCATTCCGTTTTGGTTTTTTCCATTTTATTTATAAGTTTATTATAATAGATTTCTCCCATCTGGGAAAGTGGATTTTTAGTTCTACTTGTTGCGATAACAACTTCTGATTTTAATTCTTGAATTATTGCATCGCCTTTTCTTTTCATAAGATTTGAAAATTTTATTTTAGTTGCAACGTCATTAATTTCTGTTTTTAAAAATTTACTTACTAATTCTTTTTCTTCAGAATTTAAAAAATCTAAAGATACTTTTTCTTTTGGAGTTTCAGTAACCTTATCTTTTACAAATCCATTAATCGAAACCCTAAACACTGCTACAACAATAATAAAGCCGACCATACCAATGATTTTTTTATTCGAGAAAAATTCTGAAATTAATTCGATAATAAATTCTTTAATTTTTATAAAAACTTTCTGTTTATTTATCATTTTTTAATTTATTAATTTGATATAGTTTATTTAATAATTAAAATTAAATCTTAATTAATACTTTCAGCAATACTTTTCACTACATTTCCAGCTACTACTGAACCATCTACTCCTTTTGCCGTATTTGGATTGTTTATGTAAACCAAAACTGTATATTTAGGTTTGTCACTTGGGAAATACCCCACAAATGAAGATGCATATTTTAAAGTACCATCACCTTCGGAATAGTTTATTTGAGTTGAAGCACCATATCCCGAAATTGTGATTTTATCTGAATCTACATTTTTACAGACACCTTTTGAAACGGCATCTCGCAACAAACTTTTCAGTAGTACATTTGATTTTTTGGAAGTACTTGTTTTTACAACAAGTGGCTTTGCATATTCTTTTACTAATTCACCCTCTTTCTTAATAGCATTTAAGAATAATGGCTCAATCATTACCCCATTATTTGCGATTGAATTATAATATGTTAATAACTGAATTGGGGTAACTTGCAACCCATATCCAAATCCCATCCAAGGAAGAGTAATGCCTGCCCACGAATTTGATTTTGGAGATGAAATAATTGATTTACAACTAATTTGTGAAAATGAAGCACTTAAACCAAATTTTTGAAAATTATCTATGTATTGTTGCGGATTATTTTTGTATGCGTTATCTATCGCTTGTGCAAAAATGGTATTTGAGGAATTTAAAAAAGCATTCCTTAGTGACAACTTGTTTAATCCTAATTGGCTATCTTTTATATTACTACCATATAAAGAAATTTTGCCACCTTTAGCATCATATACGGCAGAAGTATCCGCTTTATTATCTTCTAACAAAGACATTAAATTAAAGGGTTTGATTAAACTCCCCGGTTCAATAGGCATGTCAATTGCAACTTTTTTAGATTTTACATAAACTGAACCCTCCGTTTTTTCTAAACCAATTAACGATTTAATTTTACCTGTATTTGTTTCCATAATGACAACAAATCCATTATCTGCCTCAAACTCTTTTAAAGACGCTAATAGTGCTTGATTGGCACTGTTTTGAATAGACGAATCAATTGCGGTTTCAATTGAATATCCGTCATTTTTCACAGATTCAGTTTGGAAAACGGTTTTAGCCAACTCTTTTTCTAATTGAGGTGTGATTTCGTTTTGTTTTGTACAACTGACTACTAATAATAGTAAAAGGGCTATTAATGGATTTTTCATATTAATTACTTTTTTTTAAATAAACTAAAAATACAATTTAATATATATTTGATTTCCTTTTTAGTTTCTTCTTTATAATAATTTCTTTTTAACTGCTTAGATGCATAATGAACAGCATAACTATTTGATTTTACAGCTTCAAGAAATATTTCTTTATCATTCCTTAAATTCTCAGATGCCCACTGCAGTACATAACCATCCTTTTTTACAGCACTAAGAACGACTTCTTTATTATTTCTTAACTCCTCCGATGCAAATTCTAATGCATAACTATCTTCTCTTACAGCTTCAAGAACTATTTCTATGTCATTTCTTATATCTTCCGATACAAACGCAAGTGCATATCCATTTTGTTTTACAGCTTCAAGAGCAAACATTTTATCATTTTTCAAATCATCAGAAATTGTTTCAATTAAACTTGGATTTATTTTTACTGCTTTTATTAGAAATTCTTTGTCATTCAGCAAAGTTGGATTGCCAAAAAAAATTACATATGAATCATATCTAACAGCTTTAAGAAGAAATTCTTCATTATATATTAACCTTTCGGAGGCATACATTATTGAAGGTGCGGATGTTTTAACCGCAGTAAGTACTACTTCTTCATCATTTTTTAACTCCTCCGATGCAAATTCTAATGCATATCCATTGTGCTTTAGCTTCAAAACTTCAAGAATAAATTTTTTATCATTTCTCAAATCTACAGAAGCAAACTCCAATGCGGAAACATTTTGTCCAACAGCTTCAAGTACAAAATCTCTATCATTTCTTAGCCATTCGGAAGCGTATTGAAGTGATAAACCATTGTTTTGTACTGCTGTAAGAACAATTTCTCTGTTGTCTTTCATTGTATCAGAAGCATATTTTAAGGACATTCCGTTATTTTTGACCGCAGTTAATACTTCTTGGAAATTATTGGATAATTGTTCTATCTCATTTGTATTATTGTGAACCTCAATTTCATTAAAATTCTGAACTTGATTGTTTGATTTTTCATCTTTAGAAATTTCATTTAAAAACGGAAAAGTTGATTTTTCAATAATTCCAGCAATTATTGTTACAACTAAAATTTTCACCAACCCATAACCTCCTAATACATCTGAATACCAAGAATATATTCTTAAAAAAATTGGTAAAGCTTCTCTATCATCTTGTATAGCTAAAAAGACCAAAATAAAAAAAGGCCCTATGATTGCCAATAAGCCAAAATAGATAATATACAGTGATGTATTATGAATTATTCTAACAATTACTTTTTCTAACATATTTTAAATAATTTATTTATGATACCAACTATGCGTTCAACCTGTTATTTTATTTTCAAAGTTATTTAATCATAAATTATTTTTTCATCGTCAAATAGGAAGTTCCTTTTTAGTTTTAAATCCAATTTATAATACGGAAGAATTTTATTCACAGATACCTCAATTGCATTATTATCATTTCTAATTTGTTCTGCAATAAATTTATCGTGAAATTGAAAAACTACAGCTTCTTTATTTGGGGTTTTTGTATTCAATATTGAAATTAGATTAGCATTTTCTTTATTTTTTGGATAAGGCTCAACTTGAATTTTTAATAATTGCCCTTCTTGAACATGAGGATTTTTATCTATTATTTTATCATTTTGAAAATCTAAATAATCGACCTGAATTATTGTCTCCATTCGAAATTCAAGGAATAATTTATTAAAATATGTAGAAATATTTGATTTTAAGAAATAAATCGCACCAATAACCCAAGAAGTAGAAAAAATAAAAAATGGGACTTCAGGGAATGGGTTATTATTGACTTCCTTTTCATCTTCGACAATAATAAAGAGAAGAAATGCTGCTGCTGCAAAACACTGCCAATACCAAAATATTGTTTTCACCCTAAAATAATTATTACCTACTATCGAATCATTGTTATAATTTTCAGGATATAAACCTTTATAGAAAAAAGCATAAGTAGATTTGCAAGAAACCAAAAAGAGGAGAATAAAAATTAAGTTAATAAGTAAAAACCCAATTTCTGATGATTTAATTGCTTCTTGTAAAACTGAAATAAACTCTTTACGAAATAGGATATCAATACAGCCTTTAAGGTTCAAAATTAAAAGAGCACACATTAATAATTTAGTAATCCCTAATATTATTTCATCAAAATTATATATAAATTTGATTATTTTTTTTGAAAATAAAAAATAATGGTACGAAAAATAATTTATAAATCTATCTTCAAATCCACGGTAATTATTAAAATCTTCCTTCATAATTAAAATAATTTAACACCATAATAAATTGTAATGAATTTGTTAATTATACGAAGCTTTTCAACCTTTTTGTCTAATTCGTTACTTAAAGATTCTACTAATTCATTTGGGATATTGTAGCGTCTAAGTAAGTTTCTAAACTCATCAGAGTTTGCTCCTTTTTTCAAAAGTTCATTTAATAGTTCAGCAATATTAAATCCGAGTTGATATCCTAAAACAGCTAATTCAATAGAGGTGGGTGATTGCTTAGAAACCCTGTTTAGTTTTATATTGGGGCTTCTTCGGAAAGTACTTCTTAATTTATTTCTTTGTAAATCATAGAAACTCTTGGTGTATCTATTTTCAATAATAGCTTCAAGTGAAAGGAATAATTGATGGTTACTTGTGATTAAATTTACAAAATCATCTACTTCTATTAAATCTTTATCAGTATTTGAAGTATCAATCTTGAAAACAACAAAAGTGTTTTGTGTGTCATTGAATAACAACTTATTCTCCGGTAGATTTGAAAACAAAAACATATTTTATTACATTAGCCCTACTATGTCCCACTCGTAATGTTAATATAATAAACTAGCGTGAGACAAGTTGCTATTAAATGCTCTTGGAGGTGGTCGAATACCTACGAAACAATGTAACAGAACTGCTCACGCCATATCGTGAGCGAGTGACATATACATTCCCGTTTCGTTTTGAAGTTTCGACCTTTCAAGAGCGGAAAATATAGCAAACGCTAATTTTTTTACCGATAAAATTTTAACCCTATTTGAGTTAATAAACCAAAAGTAGCAAAATAATTTTAAACATTTTATACTTTTAGAAGTAAACTTGGGTTTCTCTAAAATTCATATATTTAAATTATAGTGACTTCAATTTCTGTGACCTCCATATTAATTTCGGGTTCAATACAATTTAATGCAGAATTAATATTAAATAAAATAAAATGTTCAATTGATTCTAATTCAGATATTAATACCGGCTTATTTGATTTTAAAGAAATTTTCTCTAAACAATTATGAAAATAATAAATGTTAGTTCTATTCTCAATAAATTGAATTGAATTTAAACGAACAGAAAATTGTTTACCAAACTTCTTTCTAACTAAAGTATTTAAAACCTTGTTCAATAGTACATAAACTATATGTGTAGGCATAATATTATCACTCATATTAACTGAAGTTTAATTGCTGTTGACTTAACTTTTAAGATGGTATTGGTTGATTTATTTGTAAGTCCTGATATTTGTCTTATGGATAACTTCTTCTTTAATAATTTTAGAACATCCGAATGTTTGTGTATGGTTTCTTCTTCCGTTTCAATTGACCCTTTCTTTCTCCCAATAGCACTCGTTCCATTTTTGGCAATAAATGCTTTATAACCGGACTGCATTCGGCTACGAGTTAGTTGGGATTCCATATTAGCAACACTAAACAAAATCTGAACCATAAACATAGATAATGAATTAGGGGTTTTATCATCATTCAATGTTTCCAAGTTAAAATTTTTAATGTAGATGGATACCTTCTTATCGGTTAGGAGTTGAATGTTTTGAAGAGATTGAATAACAGACCTCCCGATGCGACTTAATTCCCAAACCAAGCATTTCTCAAAATTCCCATTTTCGGCATCTTCCAACATTTTTGAAAATATTGGTCGGTCTTCATTTTTTTTGAAACCACTTACTTTCTCTTCATATACCCCAACGAGTTCATAACCCATTTTATTAGCATACTCAATAAGTTCATTTGTTTGTCTTTCGGTGTCCTGACGATTACCTTCGGAGCTGACCCGAGAATAGATTACTGCTTTTGTCATAGTGTCTCAATTATATCCTTTAAATATTGTTGAGGCTAACTTACAGCGGAAAACCTATATCTCGGCGCCTGTTTTCGATATTTTTTTGAGACGCTTATTTTTTTGAGACACTTATTATGAAATTAGGTGAGGTAATATTTTAAAAATACATTTTTAGAATGGTCTGTCATCAATTTAATATTGTGATGTTAATAATTTTTAATTAAGCACGGGTCACTATAATTATATTCTAAAAAATGGTATATCCAAAAATAATAACCTAATAAGATATGTGATGAGGTCATTATTATCTTTATATAGATGTAAAGAAAAATCCATTTTTTATACAGACCAAAGTTGCTTTGATAAAAAAATCGCGTTTTCTTATCAAAGCAAAATTCATCACTTATATTATACCCGTTGTGGTATATCGTCTCTTGAAAAAATTAATTTACACCTTAAAGGGTATAAATTAAAAATATATTCTTACTTTTATACCCGAAAAGGTGCATATTATGGAATTAAGTAAGTTTGTAAAACAAAAAAGAACCTCCGCTAAATTAACTCAACCTGAATTGGCAGAGAAAGCAGGAGTGGGTCTTCGTTTCCTAAGAGAATTGGAACAAGGTAAAGAATCACTGCGATTAGATAAAGTAAATCAGGTGTTAAAATTATTTGGATATAAGGTAGGAGCAGTTCAATTAACAATAAAGGAAGATGAGAAAGGCTAATATAAAAATATATGGTACAACTGTGGGATGGTTGGTAGAAGATGAAAATGGATATCATTTTAACTATGATAGTTCTTATTTGAATTCTTCAAATCCTGGCCCTATTAGTTTGACCCTTCCACTAAAAGAACAACCTTATACGAGTAAAATCTTGTTCCCTTTTTTTGATGGTCTTATACCCGAAGGATGGTTGTTAGATATTGCTCAAAACAATTGGAAACTAAACCCACGAGATAGAATGGGTCTTTTAATGGCTTGTTGTAAAGATTGTATAGGAGCCGTTAGTGTCCATCCATTAAATAATGAAGAACTATGAAAAGATGTCTCTATTGTTACGAAACATTATCTGAAAATGAAGTAGATTTTCATCCTTCTTGTTGTAAAAAAATATTTGGACAATCTACTCCACCGGAATTACCATATACAGAAAATCAAATGGAAGAATTGGCTTTACAGGTAGTGAAAAGTCAAACTACTTTAACAGGGGTTCAAGCTAAATTATCTTTGGAATTAACATCAAGTGAAAAGGGAGAAGCCAAACGATTTACAATAGTTGGTCTGTGGGGAGATTACATATTAAAACCACCTACTAAAAATTTTAATCAATTACCGGAGGTAGAAGACCTAACAATGCACTTGGGAGCCATAGCAAAAATAAAAATGGTACCCCATAGTTTGATACGATTACAATCAGGAAATCTTGCCTACATCACCAAGAGAATTGACCGCGTAAAAGGTCAAAAACTTTTAATGGAGGATATGTGTCAATTAACAGAAAGAATGACCGAAAACAAGTATCGCGGGTCTTACGAACAGATTGCTAAAGTTCTTTTGAAACATTCCTCTAATCCGGGTTTAGATTTAGTAAATTTCTTTGAACAAGTGTTATTTTCATTTTTAACCGGGAATGCGGATATGCACTTAAAAAACTTCTCTATAATCAAAACAAAGGAGCAAGGTTACATTCTATCTCCCGCTTATGATATGGTGGCAACAGCAATTGTAAATCCTGCCGATGATGAAGATTTGGCACTAACTCTTAATGCTAAGAAGAAAAAAATTAGCAGAAAAGATTTCACAACGGTATTCAATTCATTTAAGTTAGACAACAAACAACAGGAAAATATTTTTAATAAAATGGAGAAGGCTAAGGATAAATGGTTTCGTTGTATTGATGATAGTTTTATGAGTGATGAGTTTAAGGTTGCCTACAAAGAATTAATAAAAAACAGATTTGAAAGAATTGCTTAAAATAAATTACAAAAACCATATCAATTACTTTACTTTTTGAAATAACACTATATTTATTATAGTAATAGATAATGATGGGTCATATTGACCGGCAAACCCCACCACGAGAAGAAGAGGATATGAAGTGGGGGAAAATGAAATCTATTCATACAATACAAATCCTCATTGAACGGAGCCGGATAAATGGGGTCGGAGATATTCTCTG
>JBEICW010000076.1:0-10186 GCA_040383785.1 Ignavibacteria bacterium
GTACTTCTTAGGTTATAAATAACTCCATTTAGAGTGCCATTTAAGTGTCCGGTTATTCCAATTTTAAGTCTTAATGTCTCAACTGTTTTAATACTCTATTATTATCAGTTTTAGAATAGTTTGTCCTAATAAACAATTTGGTATCAGGATTTATATTTTCTTTACTTCTAGAATAAATGTCCTTTTGATTCATTTTTAGCGCTTTAGAGATTTTGAATTGGTCACCCCAAAGCCAACCAAGAGTAAATTTTTCATTACATAATCTATTTGAAACTTGTTTTCTCTAAATTTTCGCCAGCCATTTTTATCACCACCGCAAGTAGCACAATAAATGTTTGTTTCATAACTTGAAGTAAGACTATCGAGAATAACATCAGAAGACCAATTACCTGAATATCCAGTTGAATAATACATCCACTTAATTGAACTATCTTGAATAAATTTAAATGATGTGTTATATATCCCTCTATTATTTAATGAATCATATATTGATTTCCAAATCTTTGAATTGTATTGCCTAGTATTGGGCCAAAAGTAAGGTGCACCAACATATTCTCTAAATCCAGGTAAACCTTGCCAAACTTGCTTCGGCTCTACTTGCTCTTTATAATGCTCCATGTGCCCACCGCCTGCACCTTCGCTTAATGTCTGGAAATTCATTAAATGTGAGTTATATCTTTGGGCTGAAAAATACTCTTCGCCAAACTCATCTTGCCCATACATACCATAAATTTCATAACCTTGTGCATACAAGCTATCAAATGCTTTTTGGGTTTTAATTCGGTAAGAATCGTAGTTTGTACCATTAAAAAATTTAGTTGCTTCTTGTGTCGCTATTCGCAAATGGTTTATAGCTATCTCTGTATTTCCGTGATACTTGACTTCTATATCAAGACTGTCAATCATTGTAGAATCCATTTCATCTTTTTTAAGAAATGAGTTTCTACCACCATCACAAATAAAAAATGCATTGATTGTTATATCTTTTCTTTTGTTATTAATCCAAAAATTATAATCTGGAATTAAACTATCACAAATCGTAAATTCAGAAGTTGTACTATTGGGTATTTTTGTCATCTTCAAGTTGTAGCCCAATGTGTCTATTAAAGTACCATCTGGACTATATGTTAATAGAAAATTACTATTGATATTTGTAGAAATTGAATCAAAAATTATGTTTCCATTACCCCCTAATTTTTTTGTGTATGGCAGTTTAATAGTTAGAATTGGAGTAGCACCAGTATTATTTTGGGTTATATCTAATCTTCGTAAATTTATACTAAATACCCATTTTGTTCCGTCAAAAGTAGCATATTCTGGGTGTAAACTGTCCCTTTTATTATAATACTGATTATTTATCCAAGATTTAGTAAGAACTATAGAGTCTTTTTGTGCTGTCCCTAATTTTAATCTTTCATGATTTTCATTTGTATGGTTTGACTCAATAGTTCCCAACCTCTTACCAAAACCAAAGATTTGATGATTACGAGAAACTAATTTGCCTCTATTAGTATCGTGAATAAATAAAGTCGGTTCAAATTGGAAACCTCTTGCATAGTCAAATACTTTGTTTTCCCAGATATACTGTAATTTATGTCCTGTTGAATTGAGATAGGCTGGATATAGATTGTCAGGTAATGTTCCGTGATTGCTATTCATTTTTAAAGCTTTTAACATTCTCGGATGTCCACCCCATTGAGTACCAAGCCACAAACTATCTTGTGTAAATAAACTACCATCAAAAGGATGATTATTATATAAAGTACCTTTATTATAATAATTAAATTTGAATGGTTGTGGATATTTATCTTGTGCAAATACAATATTTGAAATTAATAACAAACCTAAAATTATTTTTCTCATAGATTTTATTCCTTAATAAATTTTAAGGTTTGAACTGAATTGATTTGTACAATATGTACAAAGTAAACACCATTAAGGTAGTTCTGAACATTAATTTAAATTTCATCTGGCATTATTGCTTGAGGATTGAGGTTGTAGTACTCTTTACCCTGAATATCAGTAATTTGTAATCTTGTAATACTATTTTTTAAATATTGCTTAGGGATTATTAATACATTATTTACAGGGTTTGGGTAAATAATTTCTGGTACTTTGGTTTCACCCGTACTTAAAAGATTGTCCAAGTTAACTAAAGTAATGCCAGAACCAGTACCTACAACTAATAAATTGTTTGAAATATCTGCATCATTTCTACCAAGTTTAATGCTTTCTCTTACAACTTTACCTGTTTTTATTTCATAAAGTTTAAGTTTTCTGTCGCCAAAATCCCCATCAATAGTAATTAATTCATCATTGTTATATATAATACATAAGGTTAAATTTCCTAAACTAGTTAAAATATTATTTACCATCTCTTTTTTTTCAATGTCCCATATTTTGATAGTGCCACCATCATCACACGAAGCAAGTATTGAACCATCAGGAGAAAAAGATAGGTCATTTATTAACGATGTATGCCCAACTAAAGTTCCGATTTTACCCCAAGTTTCAGTTTCAAATAATTCTATATTTTTATCACTAATGCCCGCCACTGCTAATTTACTACCATCATTACTTAATAATAAATATGAATTATTTTTAATAACTACATCTTTGATTAACTCGTAGGTGTTTATATCTCTTGCTTGTACTACAAAAGTTACTGTGTTTGCGATTTTATATCTTAGGTTATATACAATATGTTTTTCAGAAACATCAATAGCATAAAACAAATTATCGCCAGTATTGTAATTGTCTATTTCAACAGTTTTAATAAGTTCCCCACTTTCAGTATCCCAAACATAAAATTTTGCCTCATTATCACCAGCAAATAGCCTTTTACCATCTTTACTTACTGCTATTGAAAGCCTGTAAGAACCTTCTGAAACATAAGTAAATTCCTTGAACTCTCTAACGATTTCTCCAGTATTGGCATCAAGCATCATTGGGCTTCTACCAGTAACTGCCGCATATACATATCTTCCATCTGGGCTAAATTTTACTGTACGGACACTTGAGCCGATATACTTTGTCCAAAGCGTATCGCTTTCTGCATGTAAAGAATCAGAAATTGCTAAAAATAGAAGAACGATTAGAAATATAGATATTTTCATAAAAAAACTCCGTATTATAATTGAAAATATTAATTTATTACTTTATAAAGTCTAATTAAATTAAATTTTATGAAGAAATAAGAATAACAAAAAACAGAAAATTAATCAAATTGATTAGTGCCAAAAATGTTAAAATTAAAAACTAACTTAATATTTTATAATATAAGAAATATAAAAATACTTACAAAGATAAAAGTTGTTTTTTCTATTTGGTTGATAAAAGTAAATTTAACTTTAAGGTAATTTAAGTCTTTAATTATTTATTTTGTTAATCAATTTTCTATTTTCAATCTGTGGTATTGAATTCAAAATGAGTATTTCAAATAAGCATTATTTGATTTATGGAAAATATAAAAAATATTATGATTTATCAAATAAAATATAGACAATTTTAAAATTAGTTTTAGAGGTTAGAATTTCAAATTAGAGAATAATTAAAGTGAATATTTCCGATAGATTTGGTCAACAAATTTAAAAAAAAAGTTTTGGAATGTTAAGTTTTAAATGTACAATTAAATAATTTAAAGTAAAAGTAAAAGTGAAATTACTTACTGAAAATGGAATTTTACAAACTTTAAATTTGTAATGTTGAAAAAATTCATTACCTATCATATATATATTAAAATCACCTCTCCAATTATATAATATGAAGAGGTTTAGCGTGATGAATTAGAGCACTTTTATTATAATTTAATACATTTAAGTTATTTAAAATAATCATTATATAGCAAATGCATAATTTAGCATTTTGTAGATTAATCTTGAAGTTGTAATATCTGGGTGAGTAACTCCCTCAACTGGTGCTAATTCTACACAGTCAAAACCAATAATTTTTTTACCAGATTTTACTAATTTACGGAATAAATCTAATGTTTCATTATACAAAAAGCCGTCTGGCTCTGGTGTACCTGTAGAGGGCATTATTGATGGGTCAAAATAATCAACGTCAAAAGTTATATATACTTCTTCATTGAGCGAATCCACAGCTGTTTGTTGCCAATCTGTGCCGTGCAGTCCTCTTCTAATTGCAGAAGCGTAAAGTGTATTTACTTTATTCTCTTTTATAAAGTTAGCTTCTTCTATACATTGTGCTCTGATACCAACTTGAGTTATTCGTTCTGTTGGAAAAAACTCCGCAACTCTTGCCATAAATGAAGCGTGTGAATATTTTGAATCTTGATAAGAATCTCTCAAATCAGAATGTGCATCAAAATGTAAGATTGACATATTTGGATATTTCTCAAAGTGGGCTTTGATTGGAGCAGTAGAAATTGTATGTTCGCCACCTAATGTTATTACAAATTTGCCCATATCCAAAAGTACTTTATTTTGGTTGTAAATCAAATCTAATGCGTCTTGGTCGGTTGCCCCATCAAAATTAATTGGCTCAAGGGTAGCAATTCCGATTTCAAAACAAAGCTCATTATCAAATTCATCATCATAAAATTCAACGTATCCACTTGATTCAAGAATTCCGGCAGGTCCTAATTCTGCACCGCCACCATAACTTACTGTGTGTTCATAAGGAGCTTGAACGATTACTACTGTTGAACTTTCTAAATTTGAGTATTGCTCTTCGATAGCCAAAAAGTTTTTTTCTAACTGCACTTGCATTGTAATTTCCGTCTAATTTAGATTAATAAGATAATTTCAGTATTTTTGTAAAATGAAATTGTATTAATTGCAAAAATAAGACATTTCTAATAATTTTGACTATAAAAATTTTGTCTATAATAATTATCAAAAAATGGGTTATAAAACTTTAGAATTTCAATTACCAACTGATTATTCAAATGAATTATTGAAATCAAAAATTAAAAAAGAAATTAAATCTGATGATTTTACTTACTTTATCGAAAAGCAGAGTTTAGATGCTCGTAATCACCGAAATATATATTGGATAGTGAGAGTTGGAGTTAATTCGGATTTATTTAAAAATGACGAAATTACCAAAAATGATTTAATAATCCCAAATATAACCGACAAAAAAGCCAGAAATGGCAAATCTAAAGTGGCAGTAATTGGCTCTGGACCTGCTGGATTTTTCTCAGCTTTTACTTTATTAGAAGCTGGGTTTGACGTAACATTATTTGAATTAGGACCAGAAGTATATCAGAGAATTACTGATGTAAAACACTTTGAAAAAGGTGGTGACTTGAATGAAAGAAGTAATTATGCCTTTGGTGAAGGTGGAGCTGGTACTTTTTCTGATGGGAAACTAACTTGTAGAACAAAAACTATTAAACTTGAGAAAAAGTATATATTCAGCAATTTTGTAAGGTGGGGAGCACCAGCCGAAATTGAATATTTGTCAAAACCACACGTTGGTAGTAATATACTTACCAAAGTAATCAGAAATATGCGTAAAGAGTTTATTGCTAAAGGTGGCATAATTCATTTTGATACAATGATGACCGACTTTTATATAAATAAAACTCAAGATTCTAATCAAGTAACTTCAATTGAAACTGAAAAAGGCAAGTTTGATTGTGATTATTTGGTAATTGCTTCAGGACATTCATCCACTCCAACTTACAAAATGCTTTTTAGCAAAGATATAAAATTTATGAACAAACCATTCGCAATTGGCTCACGAGTAGAGCATACTCAAGAATTGATTAATATTGCTCAATGGAATTCTAAATCAATATCAGGGCTAAAAGCAGCTGATTATGCAGTTACTTATAATGATAGTAAATTCCCAGTTTATTCGTTTTGTATGTGCCCTGGTGGTATGGTTGTACCTGCGCCACCTCGGAAAAAAGCAAATATAGTAAATGGTATGAGTAATTATAAACGTAATTATCCATTTGCAAATTCGGCAATAGTGGCTTCATTTAATTTGAATAATTTACTCAAAAAAGAAGTTAGCCCAGAAGAGTCATTGGATTGGTTAGAAAGTTTAGAAGAGAAGTTCTTTGATTTTGCAGGTGGTTATAAAGCTCCATCTGTTAAAGTTAGTGATTTATTGAGCAATAAAACTACAACAAATTTTCCAGCAACAAGTTATCCATTTGATTTGATTACAGCCGATTTTAATGAATTAATGCCAAAAATTGTGATAGATTCGATGAAAGCAGGTTTGGTGCATTTTAATAAAAAATTGAAGAATTTTTCTGAAGGTCATTTGATTGGATTAGAAAGTAGGACTTCTTCACCAATTCAAGTATTACGAGAAACCGGTGGTAAGGTGGCAAATTTTGATAATTTGTTTTTCATAGGCGAGGGTAGTGGCTATTCTGGTGGCATAACTTCATCGGCTGGCGAGGGTGTTAAAACTGCAATTTATATTGCTGAAAATTATTGATTTTAAAAGGAATTTAAGAAACCCTTATCTAAATCTTTCCCACAGGGTGGGGAAAGACTTTAAGAAAATTATTGAAACTTATGCAAGAATTTTACGATTATAAAGATAGATGGAACTCAAAACAACAAGAGATTATGGAATTTTTGCATAATCTATTTTTGAATATGCCAAATATGAAATTTAGTTTTAGGTATGGTGGACCATTTTATGATGCAAATACTTGGGTTTGTTATCTTGCACCCAAAAAGAATGGAAAAGTAGAGTTGGTTTTTATTAATACCCATAAATTAACTCGCACAATTAATTTGTTAGAAAAAAGAGATAGAAAGCAAGTTGCTGGAATGAATATTGAGGATATAACTGAAAATACGATTGAAAATGTTTTATTAGTTATGGAAGAAGCTTTAGAAATTGATAAATTAATGAATAAAAACTCAAAGATATTTGATTTTAAAAATTCTCATCAAAAAGATAATTTTAAACTTTAGCAAAATAGATTTTATTTATTAATTATTTTTTATCTTTGTAAATTATAAATAAACATAAAATAATAATTATTTCAATTTATGGAGCTTATTATGTTAAAACATATACTTTCGTTTTCGATTTTTTGTGTAACTAGTTTGAGTTTACTTGCACAGCCAACGATTATTTCTACTGATTTTACTATACCCAAAGAAAATAATCGTGCAAATATAAAATATGCAGGAAGTTTAAATCTAACATTACCTCAAGAAGGTGAAAATGTAACTTGGAATTTTAAAGAGTCTATAACTGAAGTACAAGATATAACTTATTCTTTTGAAGATTACGATAATAATCCTAATTTCCCGGATGCTACTGCACAATTTACTTATAATGCAGGTTTTGGCTCATTTACTTTAGAAGGTAGTAGGACTTATTACAAACAAGATGAAAATGGTTATTATGATTTAGGTTTTGAAACTATGGCTACTGAATTTAGTTTAACCGCTACTACATTTGGACCTAATGATAAGTTGGTTATAAAAAATTCATTTAATTATACACCTAATTCAAAAATATTAGATTTTCCACTTACTTATGGTAAAAATTGGGATTACTCTAAAAGAGAAACTACACCATTTAATTTGACTGTTGCGGTTTTTCAACTTAATAACACACCTGGTGAAGTTGTTCAAAATAGAACTTATACTAATAAAGTAGTAGGGTATGGTACTTTAACTATTGGAGAATATAAACAAGTACCAGCTTTGTTACTTAAAACTACAATGACTTCAGTTGATAGTGTTTATTTGGCAGGTATACCTGCACCAACAGCACTTTTAAACCAATTTCAATTAACTCAAGGTAGAACTTCAACAACTACATCATATAATTATTATATTTCAGATGGTAAAACTGCTTTTAATGCATCAGCAGCTTTGCTTACTAAATTTGCATCTGGCGATAATATTGTCAGTGTAGAATATAACACTCAAATGTATGATGATGGTATGAGAGTTGAAAATGAAAAAGTAATGGTTTTATATCCAAACCCAGCAGAAAGTAATAAAATCACTCTTGAATTAAATAAAGAGAGTAACTCTAATTGGAATATGACTTTAATGAATATAAATGGTCAAACTATTGAAAATAGAAGTATCATTAATAATGGTTTAGTTATAGAAAATATTAATCTTGAAAACTTATCTAATGGTATGTATCTTACTATTATCAAAGATGAAAATGGTAAAATCATTACTTCTAAAGAATTTATCAAAAAATAATATTTTATTATTTAATTTTAGATATAAAAATCCTTTAATTCTAAATTAAAGGATTTTTTTATTAAATGATTATAAAAAATCAACAATTCTTGCAACTTACAACTATATTTTCAGCTAATTTTTCGCTAATATTTTTGTTGATTCCATTAATAGAAATGTTCATAGATTTATCAAAAGAATAAATCTCATTAATATTTATAATCTTACCCAATACCAAATCTAACGACTCAATATATTTCAAAAAATCCGAACTATTGTCTTTTACACCAACAATTTCGCAAGTGTGATTTATTAATTCATTGTTTAGTGTTTTTGTATGTCTAAAAGCAATTTCGCCATCTGCACTTGGAATTACATCACCATGGGGGTCGTATTTTGGGTAATTCAAAAACTTATCTAAACTATCAATTAATTTTTTAGATTTAATATGTTCTAATTGCTCAGCTACTTCATGCACTTCGTCCCAAGAAAATTCCATAACTTGATGCAAAAAAGTTTCCCAAAGTCTATGTTTGCGAATAATTTCAATTGCAATACTTTTACCAACCTGATTTAAAGATGATTTACCATATTTTTCATAAGAAATATAGTCTTTTTCTTTGAGTTTTTTGAGCATATCTGTAGCCGTGGCTGGCTTCACACCTAAATAAACTGCAATTTCATTTGTACCAGTGCTTACCTCGTTGTTATTTACAATTGTAAGTCGGTATATTGCTTTTAAATAATTTTCTTCTGTGATACTTAACATTCACAAAATTAGGTAAAAAATAAACATTAAAAAAGATAATTCTAAAATTATTTGTTAGATTAGTCTAACTTTGTTAGTTTTGTAAGTCTTAAAATCTAAAAAATAAATTAAATTTAATAAAAATGAACAGAAATCGCTTTTATATAAGTAAATTGTTATTTAAAACTTTAAGTTTAACATTTATTTTGTGTTTAATTTTACTTATTAATAATTACTCGATAATAAACGCATTTGAAATTAAAGGTAAAATAACTTTTGACAATAATCCAATTATTTCTGCAAACGTATTAATTGAAAACTTAAAAATCGGTGATAAAACTGATAAAAATGGTGAGTATTCAATCAAATCTGAATTGAAAAATATTAAAATTAATAAATTAATTTTGCAAATTAGGTATATTGGATATAAAACTCTTATTGACACTATTGATATCAATGAATTTAACAATAATAATTTAATCAAAAATTACGAATTAAAAGAGGACTTATTAAGTACCGAAAGTGTTGTAGTTTCTGCAACAAAAAATGAAATACCAATTTATGAAACTCCGATTATAGTTAGTAGAATTGATAATAAAATATTTCAGAATACACAAAGCGTAAGTGTATCGGAGGGGCTTAACTTTTCCCCTGGGTTACGCGTAGAAAATAACTGCCAAAAGTGTGGATTCACTCAAGTTAGAATGAATGGTTTAGATGGACCATATACACAGATATTAATCAATAGTCGCCCAATATTTTCAGCATTAACAGGTATTTATGGATTAGAAATGTTACCAGCTAATATGATAGATAGAATTGAAGTGGTGAGAGGTGGAGGTTCATCACTTTTCGGTGGTTCTGCAATTGCAGGAACAGTTAATATCTTAACCAAAGACCCTATTGAAAATACTTACGATATTTCGTTTCAAAATTCATTCACAAATTTAAATACTCCAGACAAAGTTATTAATCTAAATGCAGCAGTTGTTTCTGATGACCTAAAAAAAGGATTTTTAATTTATGGTTTTAATCGAAATAGAGAACCATTTGATGTAAATGGTGATGGATTTTCAGAATTAACCAAAATAAATAATTCCACTATTGGATTTGATGTATTTTATAACTTTACATCAACACAAAAACTAAAAATAAGCAATTATCTTATAAATGAGGAAAGAAGAGGTGGTAATAAATTTGAATTAGAGTCACATTTTAGTGATATTACTGAAAGATTAATACATAAAATAATAGGTTTTTCTGCATCTTATGAGCAATATTCAGATGA
>JBEICW010000077.1:0-10068 GCA_040383785.1 Ignavibacteria bacterium
ATCGAAAAAAGTCAAAATGAAACAAAACAATACGGAAATAGATTTTATATAAGATTTGCTCCCAATAGTAAATATTTAAATGAAGCAAATAGTGAAATGAAAATTAAATCAAAAAATAATTCTACACTTGGAATATCACCGAGTGGAGAAAAGAAATTATTTAATATAATTAGACCTATTTTTCCTGAAAAAGCAAGATTGAAAAATAATCAAGTTAGATTAAATATGCTTAAATTCAAAAAAGGATTTAATCAAGAGCAAATTGATAAAATTTACAAACTTGAAGAGGTATTGGAAAGAACATTTGTAGCTGAAAAAATTGACTATAATCCAGAAAATGACCTTCTTACTTTTTGTAAAAAATTAAAATTATATATCAATGAAATTGAAGACGCAGAGCCAATTTACGAATATCAATTACAATCTCAATACATCCCAAACGACCCTTTTGCTCAGCAACAAGAAATGCTAAAATCAATCAAAGCTTTTGAAGCTTTTGCTGTTAACTTTGGCGACCCAGAAGTAACTATCGCAATTAGTGATAATGGAGTGGATAATACTCATGCAGACCTACAATCAAATATCAAATTAAATACTGCCGACCCAGTAAATGGAATTGATGATGATGGTAATGGTTACATTGATGATTATGATGGATTTGATATTTATTCACTTGAAACAAATAAAAACTATAATATTACAAAAGTTAGCGATTCACACGGAACAAATGTAGCAGGTATTGCGGCAGCAAAAACTGATAATAGCACTGGTATAGTTGGCGTTGGGGGTTTGTGTACAATGTTCCCAATCAAAGCGAGTAGTAATAATCCAGATGCAGTGGCATTAGGTTATGAGTCGATTTTATTTGCTGGAGTTAGAGCATTTGATGTAATTAATTGCAGTTGGGGTTTAGAAAAGAAAGGTTTTTCTTCAATTGAACAATCTATTATTGATTTTGCAGATGCAAATGGTGTGTTTGTTATTGCTTCGGCAGGAAACAGAAATTTCACTGAAATTGATGAAGAAAAATTAGCTACCTTTTACCCTGCTGCTTATAATAATGTATTTGCTGTTGGTGAAGTAGATATGTATGATTATATTACTAATTATACTGGCTTGGGGAGTCATGTGGATATTATGGCACCAGGATATGAGAATTATACCACATTTAATGAAGGTGGTTATTCACGTGCAGGTTATGGTACTTCATTCGCATCTCCTGTTGTGGCTGGTGCTGTTGGAATTATCAAATCAAACAACCCTAATCTTAGCCACAAACAAATTGCAAGTATAATCAAACAAACTGGCGATGATATTACTCCATTAAATCAAGATGCGGCACGATTCCTTCCAAATAGATTAAATCTATTTAATGCTGTGAATATAGACCCCTACTCAATTCCTGGGATTGAATTAGAAAAAGTAAATTACAAAAATAATACTGGCAAATCGCAACAAAGATTTTTTGGTTATGATACTGTAAATATAGAATTTGAATTAAAAAATTATCTAGGTGATGGACAAAACCTTAGATTTGAAATGTACCCAATATTTATAAATAGTGAATTTGCAATAACATTAGTAAATAACAAAGTAGATTTGCCATCAATAAAAACAGATGAAACGATAAATTTATCTGGATTTAAATTTATACAAAATGATTTCTCTGGACAGAAAATTGTGTTTAGAGTGGATATCATTGGAGAAAATGATTATTTCGACTTCTTCTTTTTTGATTATATTCCAAATAATCCAATCCATACTTTTGAAAATAACAAACTACTTTTATCAGTTAGTGATGAAGGAATTTTGGGTTATACAAATTCAGAAAATAATAAACAAGGCAAAGGTTTTAAAGTTGATGGAGTTGGCGAAGGGCTGTATATAGGTGGACTTTTGACGACCATAAATGGTGCGAACTTAAGTTCTGCATACAATAATGGAAATTCAAATTTTGTTGCGATCAAATCTTTCTCTAATCCTGATACTGCTGCAACTATTTCCAACAAACTAACATTAACAATTTTTCAAGATGTGCTATTAAATAAAAAAGACGATAAATTTATAAGATTTAATTTAGATGTAGAAAATAATGCTGGCGAGCCAATGAAAGATATGGCAATCGGCTATTATGCAGATTGGGACTTGGGATTAGGCACCGAAGCATTTAGCAATAATATCGCTTTATTAAATAATGTAATACCTAACGACTACAATGGCATAGGTGCTGTTCAATATGCAAGCAACAAAAAAGGCAATATACATTTTGGTGCATTAGTAGCATCTGAAGAGCCAGATTCAGAGCCGCAAATTGCTTATGTACCTAATTCAGCCTCAAGCAATATGATAAAAGGATTAAATAATGGAATTCTTTGGAAAACAGATTCAACAAACGATGATATTAGTGGCGTTTTTGGTATTAAATTCAATGGCATTTTAGAAAACAACAAACGTAAAAAATGTGTAGTATGCTTGGCTGGTGGTTCTACAAAAGACGAATTAGTTTTAAATCTTCAAAATTGCTTGATGAATAAAACTGTTTCCATCAAAGATAATAATGGACAAAATATAGAATTATCGAATATAAAAATTGTTCCTAACCCAATTGAAAATCAATTTTCAATTATGGGATTAGAAACTCTAATCAAAGCTAACCAAATCACTAATATTTCAATATTTGATTTATTTGGGAATAATATTATCAACTACGACAATAGCTCTATTTTATCTAATAATTTCATAATTGACAGCCAAACATCAACTAAACTAAACTCAGGCAGTTATTACATCAAAATCGACACTAAAGATAATCAATCAATAATAAAACATATAATAAAGAGATAAATGGTTAATTATTAATGGTAAATGGTAAATGATTTTAAGAAGTGCATTGAAAAATAAAAAAAAACAGCCAAAAATCGTGAAATATAGTGAAGTTTTTGCTGAAAAATAGCAAAATGAGGGCAGATAGTGCGAAATATACATAATATAAATGTAGAGACGACCGGTGGGTCGTCTAAAAAGTTTCGATTTAGCAATAACATCTCGGAATAAAAGTTCTTTGAAGAAACCCCACCCAACCTACCCAAATTTTATTTCAAACTGACAGTTTGAATTAAACAAAATTTATGTATTATTGCAACAGAATTAAAATTTAGGGAAATTTAAATTATATATATAGTCTATTTCCAAACGTGGGAATAAAGGATATTTATACATCCAAGAAATATTATTACTTTTAGAAGATTCACCTATATTATAAGACTGTCCGAAATCCCTTATCCAAGGTCTTGAACTATCGGTATAATCGCCAAATTTATAAATTATAGCTTTACCATTTAGTCCACCTACTATCATATCTGCATTTATTTTACCCGTTACATCTCCTTCTAATGGCAAATCTGTTTGTTTTGTTAAAATTACTTTTAGCAAATCCTAACATTTTTTTACTATCTATCACATTCAAACAATGTATTGGTGGTTCGGAATCAAAATTAATTTCATATTGGATTAAATTTGAATCAACATTTCCATATCCCCATATAAATTCTTTAAAATTTCCACCTGTATAAACTTCCCAAACAATAATAAGTCTTAAATTTGGAAAAGTAAAATTTTGGGTGTTATTTATAATCAAACTTTGCAGATTAAATTTTGCAAATTGAGGATTATATGGAACCAAAGTTAAAATAGACTTACCTGGGTCATTGTCATTCAAAACTTCTAAATGTAAATTCTCTTCATTTATCATCAAAATTTCTAATGTATCAATTTCGAATGATGTTGAGGCAATATCTTGGTTTTTGGTAAAAATGTATTTTGAATCTTCGCTCAAAGTCCAAGTATGAAACTGCTTATAACTAAATACTTCTTTTATATATGAACCATCTAAATTAAATTTAAGTGTCATTAGAGTAAAATTATTATTATTTTCTTGGTCAACATAAATCATTTGCCAAGTATATTTGGTCAGCAGCTCTAAAGTTGATTTATGCTTTTCAATTTTTTCTTTTTCAGCAGTATCTACTGGTGAATTTGGATTAAATGTTGCATCTGTACACCCAGATATAACAATAACAAATAATATCAAACTAAATAAAATATTGAGATATTTTTTGTTAAATATGCTTATATCAATTAAAATTTTCATTTTTATTTCCTATTATTTAAAACTATTTTTCAACTTAAAACTTCAGAGAAATGCCATAAGTAAGACCCAGTTTGCCGGATAATTTCCAACTGCCATTATTTCTATATGACATCAAAGAGCCCTCGCTTGCAATATTTAGATTTACGTCTTTGATTGGCTCCCAACTTATTCCCAAATAATTCTTGCTCATAGGTCCTAATTGAGTTCCGCCAATTGAAGTTTCTATAAATGGCGTAAAATTATTAAACTTAAAGATTTCTGGGTAGTATCTAAGATTAGCCGCACCCCAAATCAAACTATTTCTAAAATTAGGTTGATTTTGATTTAAAATATAAATCGGAAAATCTTCTTGCCCTCCAGATAATCCATAATAGATATTTTCATCGTATTTTACTAATGCACTAATTGCTATATTATTAGCAAGAGCTGTATTTTCTTTTTCAATTATACGTTGAGGAAAATATTCTAATCCAGTTATACCACGATATTCTAATAATAAACTTGGGTCGTTTGTTTCTACCAATAATAATTTTGTAATTAAATTTGGCAAATTAGCATTTTGAACATTTTTGTTGATTAAATTTGTTTTGGGATTATTATCTTCATTATATATTTTAACATTTTCATAATTTGTATTACTTTCCAATGAATTTAATCGATTAGTTTCGTATATTTTAAATATATTTTGGTAATCCTTTTTTTCGTAATTAAGTTGCTGATTATCAAGTTTTTGGCTCTCAAGATTTTGTTCCTCAAGATGTTGTTCCTCAAGGTGCTCTTCGTCTTCTTTTGCTTTGCCATTTGCTTTTAATTCAGCAATTTCATTATTAAAATTTTGATTTTCATCTAATAAATTAACTATCTTATTTTTTAAACTACTTAAATTATTCTTATATGTTCCAACATTTTTAATTGCAATTTGATAATTTGATTCTAAATCTTTTACATAATCCAAACTTTTAATTTGATTTAATGTTAATTTGCCTAATTCATTTTTAAATGAGTTGGTATTTTCACTTTTTAGTTCGGAATTTTCTGACTTTGTTATTGGAATATTTTTGCTTAGAATATTTTTGTTATAATTAGTTGAATCTTGTAGAATTATACTATTATTTAAATTACTATTTGAATTACTAACTACCTTATCTGAGTTATTCATTACATTAAAAGTAGATAATAATGTAAAACTCGCCACACTTGCCATAACTGCAGAAATAACACCAATAGCAAATTTAGTATTTAAAGTAGCGAATAATTCCTTAAGTATGCCGCCAGTAGCTGTAGCACCGCCTACAATAGCTGCTGTCTGCACTATTTGATTAAAACCTGCTTTAGAGAAAATAGCACCAGTCAGAGCAATTGGTGGCGTTATTGCAAAATCACTCGAATGAGTAGCTTTATTGAGTTTTAAAGCATCTTGAAATTCAATTTGCAATTCATTATTATTAGCTAACTCTTTAAATAGAATATCTCTTTCTATTTCGGTAGTTTCGCCATCAATGAATAAATATATTAAATCTGAGTTTGTCATAAATTTTTATTATTTTTAAGTTTTAATTTTTAATTTTTAAGTTCTGAATACTAAATTCTTTTAATTAAGTTTTAAAGATATTTACTTTACAATTATTTACTTTACAATTCTATTTTTATTTTATAAAATATTAATTAGTTATTAATTAATTATCTCTGATTTTCCAAATAAGGTGTTAGCGTTTCCCTCAATTTTGACTTTGCCCTGACAATTCTATTCCGAACAGTAGGCAAAGGCAATTCTAAAAAGTCGGCAATTTCTTGGTATGTAAAATCTTCATAAACTTGCAAAACAAAAGCTTCTTTGTAATTTTCGGGCAATAATTCTATTGCTAATTCTATCATTTGACTTAATTCTTTATTTTCAAATTGCCTTTCATGATATATATAATGAAAGTCTTCCAATTCTGTAAATATTTTAGAATTATTTCTTTTTTGGTTTAAAGATAAATTTCTTGCTATTTTAAGCAAAAAACCAATAATATTGTCAACTTTAGTACCAGATTCTACAGATTTTAGAAAATTTAAGAATGTTTCTTGAAATACATCGTCAGCATAAGATCCATCTCCAAATACTTTTCTGCAATAAAGGTATATTCTATTGCTATACCGTTTATAAATTTCAGAAAAGGCAGCTGATTTTGTCCTTTGCTCTTCTGTTTTAAGATAAAAAAGTAACTCACTATCATTTAATCTTGTAAAATCTTGCACTTCTATGATTTTAGTTAGTAAAATTATTTGTAATATAATTTTTTTTGGTTTATTTTTTTGGTTTACACTTGCAATGACACATCAAAATTTAATTTGTTTCATTTGAACTATTTTTTTAAAGTATAAACAAAAAAAAGACCACTGTTAAATTACAGTGATCTTTTTTAAAGAAAATATTTTATAGTATATATATAAATTTCAAACTAAAAATTTTCATTTTCAGGAGATAAACTTGTATTTACTTTATCCAAAAATTCTGGAGATGGTTTGAAAATTGGAACAAATCTTTTTTCTAATGGCACTAATTCACCTGTTTTAGGATTTCTTGCCATTCTTGGTTTTCTACTTTTACTTTTGTAAACTCCAAAACCTCTCAATTCAATTCTTTTACCGCTTGAAATCGCACCAATGATACTTACAAATAATCCATCGATTACTGCCTTTGTTTCTACTTTAGTCAACCCAGTTGATTTTGATATTTCATCTACTAAATCTGCTTTTGTTACGCTTGTTGAAGCCATTTTATATTACCTCTTAATCATGTTTTTTGAAATTTCTTTTTTTTAAGGAAACAAAAATAAGTAATTTTCGTGTTTTGTCAAAAGCAAAGTCATTATTTATATGATATTTATTGAAATAAGTTAAAAAAAGTGGCAAATTTCTCAAATATTAGTCAATTTGCCCAAATTTTGACACAAATAAAATAATATTAACTCAAACGATATATTATTATTTTTTCATAATAAGATATTTTGTAAATTTATGTTAAAGTTATTTGCAATTTTGAACTTATATTTCAGTCTTTAAAATGGTATTTTGTAAATTTATAAATAATAATATTTAGTGCAGATTTTAGACAATAATATAGGCAATTTAATTAATTTCTCTAACGGGGATTTTTTAATCATTGGCATATATTTTTTATTTTTGATAATTATAGGAATTAAATCTTCGAGTAGTAAATCTGCAAAAATTGAATCGAAAAAATTTACAAATAATAATCATAACTCATCTGACACAATATCAAATGAAGAAAATTATATTCTTGCTGGTAGAAGTTTAACTTTGCCACTATTTGTAGCGACATTAGTATCTACTTGGTATGGTTCAATTTTGGGTGTAGGTGAGTTTGTTTATGATTCGGGTATTGTTGCTTGGGTTTCGTTAGGTTTGCCTTATTATATTGCTGCTTTTTTATATGCGATATTTATCTCACAAAAGGTAAGGAAATTAAATGTAACCTCTATTCCTGAGCAAATTGAAAATAAATTTGGCAGAGTTCCATCTTTAATTGCATCTATATTTGTGTTATTACTTACTTTGCCTGGCTCATATATGTTGATGTTGGGATTTTTGTTACAACTAATTTTAGGTTTAAATTTTTACATATCTTTATTAATTGGTGCTTTAATTTCAGTTTTATTTATTTACAAAGGTGGTTTCAAATCAGATGTTTATCTAAATGTATTCCAATTTGTATTAATGTTTGTAGGTTTTATATTACTATTTATATTTGCCTCCAATAAATTTGGAAATCCAATCACTCTTTATAATTCATTACCACAAACTCACCAAGACCTTAGTGGAGGACTAAATTTTCAAATTATTGTAGTTTGGTTTGTAATTGCATTTCAGACCTTTATTGACCCAAGTTTTCATCAAAGATGTTCTGCAGCAAAAGAAAGTAAAATTGCAAGAAATGGTATATTAGTTTCAATATTGTTTTGGATATTCTTTGATTTTTTAACATTATCTTGTGGTTTATATGCCTTTAAGTTGGTAAATTTAAGCGAAATGGGTGTAAGTTCTGTAAATTCATATCCTTTGCTTGCAGAAATGGTAATGCCATCAGTATTCAAAGGCCTGTTTTTTGTTAGTTTATTGGCAACTGTTATGTCCACACTCGAAAGTTATTCTTTTTTAAGTGCAATTACATTGGGTAAAGATATTTTGCAAAAAATCAACCCAAAGATTTTGCAATTTAAATCTAATGAAAAAAATACCGATACTGAAAAAATTATTAAATTTAGTTTTATAATTACAATTGTATTAAGTGTAATTTTAGCAGTATTTGTTCCCTCGGTAATCAAATTAATGTACAATATTGCAAGTTTATCCTTTCCAGGATTGTTCTTACCGATATTATTGACGTATTCCAAAATCAAATTAAGTGAAAATCAAGCAATTTTGCTGATAATATTGCCAGTTACTGCTTCATCTATAATTATGCTGTTAAAATATTACCAAAATCCATATTTTGAGAACATTGAGTCAATGATTGTAGGATTAAGTGTTTCTATTATTTTATTTTTAATAATTCAAATAAATAAAAAATCAAAAAATGAAATTAGAATTTAAAAACAATATAAATCTACCAAATATTATTAGTTTAATTAGGATTTTTCTGATTATTCCTATGATTTATTTTATGAGTATAAAGAGTCAAATAGGAATTATTTTGGTAGTAATCATTGGAGTTGCTTCAGATTATCTTGATGGATATTTTGCACGTAAATTGAATATTATTACTGAACTTGGGAAAATAATTGACCCACTTGCTGATAAAATTTTCATTGGGCTTACAGTGGGGTTTATGTATTATTTTGGATATTTAGAGTTGTGGTTTATATCATTGGTTTTAGGACGTGATTTATTGATTTTTCTGGGTGGATTATACGTTACTCCTAAATTAGGGTATGTATTGCCATCAAATAAACTCGGTAAATTAACTGTAAATATATTAGCACTAAATTTATTTTTAATCCTTATAAATGTAGATTTTTATATTTTCGAACTAAAAATCATATCTTCATTTTTCATAATTATATCATTTATAAGTTATCTATTGAGAGTTATTGAGTTACTTAAATCTGTTAAAAATCAATAAATATATAAACTTAAAAATTAAATTGATATATTGCATTAATTTTTTTTACAATTTCCAAAAATTATTTTTAGAGATATTTTTATGGGTTTTTTCGATAAGTTCAAACAGAAATTCACTGAAAAAGTAGAGCAATTCACAGAGAAAGTTAGTCAAGTCAGTGATAATATTACAACGCAGGTTTCAACTGCTGTAGAAAAAGCCGCAGAAAACATCTCGGAAGTAGTTACAGAAGTTGTAAAAGCAGCCCCAATCCTCCAGTTTAATAAACTCAAAGATGGACTAAGCAAAAGCAGAAGTTCGCTTTCTAAGAATATTTTGGGATTATTGGGTGGTGGTCGTAAAATTGACCAAAAGTTACTTGACGAAATAGAAGAAGCTTTGATTTTAGCAGATATTGGAGTTAAAACCACTGCAAAAATTATCGAAAGACTAAAAATTAGAGTTAAACAAGATAAATTAGAACATTCTGAACAAATTTATGCGACTTTAAAAGAAGAGATTTATAATCTACTTACCACTTCGCCATCTGCGGATAATGACAAAATTTATGCAACTGACCCTAAAGATGCACCGCATACTATTTTGGTAATTGGTGTAAATGGTGTTGGCAAAACAACTACAATTGGTAAATTAGCATATAATTACAAACAGGCTGGAAAAGAAGTAATAATAGGTGCGGCTGATACATTTAGAGCTGCAGCAAACGAACAATTAGAAATATGGGCTGAAAGAGCTGGAGTAGATATTATCCAAAGAGGACACGGTGCAGACCCTGCCTCTGTTGCATTTG
>JBEICW010000078.1:0-10000 GCA_040383785.1 Ignavibacteria bacterium
ATTACTACTAATTACTTTTAAATTTTTGATTTGTTTAGTAACCTTTTTACTCATTTTATTATTGTTCATATAAATTCTCCTATTTACAAATTAATATTTATTAAATTGCTTTTTTGTATAGTTAACTTTTTTAAATTTAAATTTTTATTCTTTTTTAAATAAAACACAAGTTTATTATAAATATGTCAAAATTATTAGTAGTTGCTCTGCCATTAAATATAAATAATACTTACGATTATTTACCACCTATTGATTACGATATCGAGAATATTGACGAATTAATTGGAAAAAGAGTGGTTGTTAATATCCTAAACAAATTATTAACTGGTGTTGTGATTGATACTAAAATTTACAACAAAACAACTAATAAATTAGTTACGAAAAAAAATGAAAAAAGTTACAATTATAAGAATGTAATAAATGTATTAGACGAAAAGCCAATTTTTAGCAAAGAAAGCATCAAACTTTTAAATTGGGTTTCTAGTTATTATATGGCACCAATTGGCGAAGTTTATAAAACTGCATTCCCACTTGGTTTGAGCAAATCTTCTACTTTTAGCTATTCAATTAATTCAGATTATGAAACTATCCTAAAAGAAACTAAGGTTCAGATAGATTTAGATGATATTTATATTTTACATTCATTAGTTGAAAAAATTGGACTAAAAAAAAGTTTTAATCTAAAATCCGAAATACTTAAAAAGGAAAGTATTAAATTCTCTAACAAAACTCTCAAAAAGTTTTTAGATTTGGGTTTATTTATTGAAAATGAGAAACTTAATCAAAAAGAAGTAAAACATTTTAATGTCTATTATTTTGCAATCGATATCAAAGATATTGATACGTTGGAACTAATTAACTTATCACTAAAAAGGTCAAAAGCACAACTTAAACTTTTTCATTTTTTACTTGATGAACACGATAACAATGGATTAAATTTCTTTTCAGAAGATTTTCTCAATTCAAATAATATTGACAAATCTAAGATTAATCTTTTAGTAGAAAGGGAAATCCTATTAAAACGAATTGCAACTGACGAAGAAATAAATTTAATCAAAAATGGTTACGATAAAAAAGTAAATTCACGCAAAAATGAACTCAATTTTCCTTTAAATCAAGAGCAATCTATTGCCTATGATGCGATTAAATCTGATATTAATACTAATAAAACTTACCTCCTTTATGGTGTTACTGGTAGTGGAAAAACTCTGATTTATCTAAAATTAATTCAAGATTTGATAGATAATTTTATAATCAATAATCAGAAAAAAAGAGTTTTATTACTTTTACCTGAGATTTCACTTACTCCACAAATGATTGATAGATTTGAAGTTGCCTTCCCTGGTAGAATTGCTGTCCTGCATAGTAAGTTATCCGACAATGAACGCTACGAAACTTGGATGAATATCTCTAATTCAAAATTTGATATAATTATTGGTGTTCGCTCGGCAGTTTTTGCACCAATCAATGACTTAGGGCTAATTATTGTAGATGAAGAACACGATAGCAGTTATAAACAGGAAAATTCAACTAATAACTACCAAGCCAGAGATGTTGGAATTATGCGTGGGAAACTTGATAATTGTTTGGTGCTTTTGGGTAGTGCTACACCTTCAATCGAAAGTTATTATAATGCAATAAACCATAAATATGAATTAGTAACTATTCCAAACCGAAATGACGGAGCAAAACTCCCTGATTTTATAGTAATTGACAAACAAGAAACTGAAAGATCTGGGCAATCGCAGGGGTTATTCAGCAAAATTCTGATAGAAAAAATTAGTGAAACTGCTCAAAAAGGTGAGCAAGTTATACTATTTCTAAATAGAAGGGGTTACGCTCCAGTATTAGAATGTAGCAGTTGTGGTAATACTGAATCATGTCCTAATTGTGAAATCAAGCTGACTTATCACAAAAACTCTCCACATTTTCAATGTCATTGCTGCGGATTTACTTTAGAAAACATCAAAAAGTGTACCTATTGTAATCATGATGATTTTAAACTAATTGGCTTTGGTACTCAACGAATTGAGGAGGATTTGGTGACTATTTTAAATCAAAAAGTAAGTCAAATCAAAGCAATTAGATTAGATGCCGATACTGGGAATACTGAAAACAAACTCAAAACTATTATTGATGACTTTGAAAAGCAAAAATACAACGTTTTGATTGGTACTCAAATGATTTCAAAAGGGTTAGACTTTGAAAATGTAACTTTGATAGGACTATTAAACCCAGATTTATCATTGCAATTTAATGATTTTAGGGCTGCTGAACGAACTTATCAAATACTTACTCAAGTATCGGGGCGGGCAGGAAGAAGCTCCGAAAAGAAAGGTAGAGTAGTAATTCAAACCAAAAACCGAAATCATTATTCGGTCAAATCTGTAATCGAAAATACACCTGAATTGTATTACAATAGCGAACTCAATTTACGAGAAAATACAAACTATCCTCCTTTTTTTAGGATTTACAAAATAGATTTTAAATCAAAAGATGAATTAATGGTGATGTCGGCTGCTAAATTATTTTACAAACTATTACCAAAGTCCGATGATAATTTGATTATTTATATGCCTGTAACACCTGTGATAGGTTATATTGCCAATACTCATAGAAAACATTTGATAATCAAAGTAAATAAAAATTGGGATAAATCAGGCAATAAAATCAATAAGTTAATCACTGATAAATTAGAAGAATTTCATACTAAATTCACTTACACAAACTTAAAAATCAAAGTTGATGTAGATGCCTATAATTTGATAGTCTAAATTATATTTTTGCACTTTTTGCACTATTTTCTCTTTTTTTCTCCCAAAAACTTCACGATATTTCACGATTTTTGGCTGTTTTTTATTCAATGAACTTTCCTAAATCAAGTCAATCCCAAAATCCTTTTAATCATGGTTAAGAATAATTGTGATTGACGCAGTTATTGCACAATAATTGTACAATAATTGTACAATAAAAAGAAAATGGTTGATGCCATCGACCCTTAAATTTTACAAAAGTTGGGTGAACCTCCCGTTCTATCAATTATATAAAAATTCTACTCTGCCTGAGCTATCTACTCTATAACATTTCAAATCTTTATTAAATACTGCTGGCTTATTAACTGATGTGCCTAATAACATTCTTGCACATTCCTGCAATCCTTCCGATATAGAAGGGTGGGGATAGATTATATCCACTAATTCTCTAATCCCTTTATCTAATGAAATCAATAAAGAAACTGCCTGTATTGTAGATGAAGACTGAGCACCTATTACTCTCATACCTAATACTTTCATTTCATCATCATCAGTAACAATTAATTTAAAATACCCTTCGATTTCTCTCATTGCTATAGCTCTATTAATAAATTTAAAATTATAAGATGCCATTTTGTAAGGTATTTTTTTTCGTTTTGCAGTAAGTTCATTTATTCCAACTGCAGCAACTTCAGGTTTCAAAAACATAATACTTGATGTGTTTTCATATATTAAATTTTTAGGGTTTTCGCCGAACATTTTTTCAACTGCAAATCTACCTTCTAATTCTGCAATATTTACCAAAGCAATATCGGCTGTGAAGTCCCCTACTACATATATATTATCTATATTACTTTGAGTATTCTCATCAATTGCATGACCAGCGTTATTTACCTCTAATCCTACATTTTCTAAGCCCAAGTTTTTCGTATTCGGCACTCTACCAACTGAAATAAGTGCTTTTTCTACATTGTAAGTTTCTGTTCTTCCATCTGCAAATGACAACTTATATTCTACCCTACCATCAACTATATTCATACTTTCCAATGAAGCACCTCTGTGAATATGAACTCCGTTTTGCTCTAAATTTTTAGCTACTATAAACGACAAATCTTCATCTTCAAATGGTAATATCCTATCTTGTTTATCAATCAAATATACTTTAGTTTTCCCAAAATTTGAGAAAATTGTGGCAAATTCACACCCAATTACCCCTGCACCCAAAATTACTATACTTTCAGGGAATTTGTCAAATCCATTAACTCCATCACTTGTTACAATTATTTTTTCATCAATTGGAATATTTGGCAAATATCTTGGAACTGAGCCAACAGCTAAAACAATTTTATCTGCTGTGATTATCTCTTTCCCACCATATACCAATTCAATTTCAATTTCATTTTTTGTAATTAATTTGCCATGTCCATTATATGAATCCATTAGCTCTTTATGTTTGAAATAATCCACTTGAGTTCTCAAATGTGTATATTTTTCTCTAAGTGCTTTGAACATTTCATTCAATACCGCACTATAACTCAATTCACTGTCATAAACACTATAACCATAATTTGTAGATTTGGTATTATAATATTGTTCTGATAACTCCCACAATGTTTTTGAAGATAATGCACCATTAAATACACCCGCACCACCAATTTTACCTTTTTCAATTAATGCAGTTTTTTTACCTAAATCCATAGCCCTCATTGCAGCTGCATAACCAGATGGACCCCCACCGATTACACATAAATCATAATGTTTGTTATTGTTTAAATTATTATTGGACATTTTTACTCCAAAATTACTTTTTTGTGTTTATTCAATTATTTAATATTCATAACTGTAAAAATACAATAAATTATAATCATTTTAAAATCTTAAATAATTAAAATTAAAATATTTATTGATTTCTATTGTTAATATATTATTTATAATTGTCATCAATACGTGAAATATTCATGAAAACTACTCTTGTCATTATTTTATTTCTAACTTTTAATCTGACTTCTTGCGATTCCGAAGAATCAAAAGTTAGTGAAACTAAACTAAAATCAGTCTTTAATTCTGAAAAATCAAACATTAATCAAAAAAATACAAATAATCAAAATCAAAAAAACATGGAAAATAAAACTAACTTGAATAATAACTTAGATGATAATTTAAATAATATAGACTCATCTAAAATTGAAGAAGCTATTTTTGCTGCTGGGTGTTTTTGGTGTGTAGAAGCAGTATTCCAAAGAGTTGATGGAGTAATTTCGCAAGAATCTGGGTATATTGGTGGAAAAATTAAAAATCCAACTTATGAGCAAATCTGCACTGGAACTACTGACCACGCAGAAGCTATTAGAATAAAGTTTAACCCAAATATAATTTCTTATGATGAATTATTAGAAATATTCTGGACTACACACGACCCAACTACATTAAATAGACAAGGAAATGATGTTGGTACTCAATATCGCTCTGCGGTTTTTTATACGAATGATAGTCAAAAGGAAAAAGCTGAGTTTTATTTAAAAAAATTAAACGAAGAGCTTATTTTCGGTAAAAAAGTAGTTACGGAAATCACAAAAGAAAGTGAATTTTATATCGCTGAAAAGTATCACCAAAACTACTATAATCAGAACTCAAATCAGTCATATTGTGCGTTTGTAATTGCACCAAAAATTGAAAAACTAAACAAAGTTTTTAAACATAAATTAAGGAAAAAATAGAGCTTATTTTTAGTTAGTTCTAATGATTTACAAATTAACAAGACAATTTAAGAACATCTAACTGTAATTTTTGGTTAGTTGTTTTTTCATTTTCTAAGTCTATATTTGATTTTGAACTTTCTTTTGAATTATTATCTAATCCAAAATCCAACAACTCACCATACATTTTATAATTTTCAAATTTATTCAAGTGAATAGGTAATCTTTTATGCTCTAAATTTTCAGGTCCACTAAATAATACACTCACATAATTATCTGTCCAACCTTTCCACATTGCAATATCAGGGTTATACACTTCTGGAATAACATTCTGGTAAGTGTTTAATTGGCTTGAATCGAACTCAATTCGCTTCAAATCAGATAATTGGCGTAATCGATTATTTCTTGCTTTGCGAACATCATGTGGCACTACTCCACCCATTTTTATCGCAGGAGTATTCTCGCGTTCTGAATATGTAAATACGTGAAGATAAGTTATCGCTAAACTATTCAAAAACTCATAAGTTTCCGCAAAATGTTCTTCTGTTTCGCCCGGAAAACCTACAATCACATCAACTCCTATTGCACAATCAGGCATTTTTTCTTTGATGTAATTAATCAATTCTCTATATTCTTTGGTTTGGTATCTACGTTTCATCTTACGCAAAATCTCTGGTGAGCCACTTTGCAATGGTATATGAAAATGATTACAAAAAGAATTAGAATCAGCAATTATATCAACAATCTCTTTTTTAAGTAAATTCGGCTCAATAGATGAAATTCTATATCTCATTCCAAAATCATTTTCATCAATATATTTTACTACATCAATGAATTTATGAGTAATTTTTTTGTCCTCACTTTCGCTACTGCTTTCATCATAATTTTTGAAATCACCCAAATTAATACCCGACAAAACTACTTCCGAAAAGCCAGAATTATTAAGTTCTTTTAGTTCATTTTCAATTTTATTAAATTTGATACTACGACTTTGTCCGCGTGCCAATGGAATTGTGCAGAAAGTACAATGATAATCGCAGCCATCTTGGATTTTCAGAACTGCTCTTGTGCGGCCTGCATTATCCGAAACTGCTGATGTATGAAAGTCAATATCTTCTTTGCTTAGGTCAGAAACTAATATTTGTGCTTCAGATAATTTCTCAAATTTAGTTATTAAATTTGGCACTTCAAACTTCTCTTTTGTCCCAATTACAGCATCTACACCTTCGATTTTAGCCAATATCTCAGGTTGTAATTGAGCATAACAGCCCAAAACACCCACAAAAGCTTTAGGTGATTTTTTGAGAGCTTGACGAACAACTTTACGGCAGTCAGCATCAGCTCTATGTGTTACTGTGCAAGTATTTATAAGTACAATATCCGTTTCGTCTTCGAATTCAACAATATTATGTCCCAAGTCTTCGAATTGTCTGCTCAATCTTGAAATATCTGCCAAATTTACTTTGCAGCCCAAGTTATAGAATGATACTCTCATAATTTTATCTTATATTTTGGGATATAAACGTAAAATCAACTAAAGAATTATATTTCTACGTTAATTTACCCAAAAAACTTCACGATATTTCACGATTTTTGCCTGTTTTTTTATTTTATAGGGATAGGTCGTGACCTGTCCCTCTTCTGAAAAACACTTTCGAAAACGGACAATTCGCGATTTGTCCCTACAATATAATTTTCAGAGAAAAACTTCACGATTTTTCACGATTTTTGCTTGTTTTTTTATTTTTCAATGAACTTCTTCTATCATTAACCATTTACAATTAACAATTTATCGCTTTCTTATGACGCATATATTACGTAATTATTACATAATACAAAATCAACCATACGGTTAATCGTATGGTTGATATAAAAAGAAAACAAAAAATCCCTACCGACTTATCACAAATTTATCGGTGTGGATGCCACTATCAGATTCTATCGAGATTAGGTAAATGCCGACTGGGAATTTGGATATATCTATGTTTTCTATGCCTTGGGCATTATCTAATGATATAGATGGAATCAAATCTACTCCCAAACTGCTACGTAAATATAATTTTCCACTTCCAGTAATCTGATAAGATACTCTAATACTCTCATCTGCTGGATTTGGAGAAAGTGTGAAATTGGTGTTATTTTGTAATATTGATTGTATATCTGTTGATGTTTTAGGGCTAGTAATCTCAGAACAATTTATATAAGTGTCAATATATGCGCGAAATTTACTACCAGCTTCTGCTATAAATCCATCCTTTAATTGTATTTCTTTGCCTGAACGAAATTCAACGTCAGCATAGATAGTAGGAGTTTGATATCTTACTATCACATTACCTATAGTTCCACTTGTTACATTTTTACCTGCAGTTATTTTGATTGCGGCTTCTCTATAGAATTTACCACCACCAAAAATAAAATTTTGTATAAATGTCTCTTCTTGTATTTCTAGACAACTAAAAGAATTTACATGATTTCTTATTGCGTTACCAGGATAATTTCCAAATCCATTTAGAAAATTTATACCCCAATTATTTTGACAATAACTCATTATTGTACCACCATTATAACCAGGAGAAGGACCAGGATTACATCCTCCTTCTGGTGACTCGCAATTGTCAATAGGGCCACCTGGCCATCCACACCATTGAGTATGATTAGAACCTAAATTATGTCCTAATTCATGCGATATTACATATATATCCCAAGAATATTTAGGATTATTATGAAAAAATGGTATTACATCACTTACCGCAGCTTCTGCGTTATTGTAAGAATTGCATAAATTACTACCTAAAAATGCAATTCCTCCCTGATCATTGGAACCTAAAAGATGTCCTATTCTACCTCTATAACCAAAATCATTTACACTTCTTAAATTACGAAATTCTATTAATCTAGTATTTTTTAAATAACTATATGGGTCTGGAGTATCCCAAATAAAAACTTTTGAAATAAATAAACTAACACCTTCATTGGCAAATAAACCATTTACAGAATTAAATACATTATTTAAATAGAATAAAACATTATTAATACTGCCTAATGATTGATATGTTTGATATTGAACTTCGAAATAAACACCAATTGATTTGCATTTATCTACTGATAGTAATTTATTACCTTTTATTTTCTGTATATTAGTATTCATATTACTCGTGTCTATCTCTTTGTCTTCAGCAGTAAAACAATGAAAAGGATTTTCTATTTTTAAATTTTTATCATTATAAATAATATATAAATTATTAATTGAAGTTTCATTAATTTTACCTATATTTATATTTCCATACTCTGTGAAAATAACCCCTGCAAGTTGGTTATCACTTATTGTAATATAAACTTGTGACTTTATATCTCCAACAATATAACCTAAATAGGATTTAATAGTTTGCCTTCCTATAATCTGTTTAGAAGAAGTTTGCACTTCATATTCATAGGGATAAATTTTATTTTCTACTAATCTAATTTCGAATTTAGAGTTTTTAAAAGGTATAGACAAATTTATTACATTTATATCATCTTTTATTATAGATTTAAGCAAATCTAAATCTAAATCACAATATTGATAATCATCATTTGTAAAATTACTATCAATTTTACTATAACTAGATTTTTCAAAACCTAAATTTATATCTTCTTGAGAATATAATAAAAAAGAATTTATTAAGAAAAATAATATAATTTTCAATTTCATCTTTACTCCAAGGGATTTTTAAGTTTATAATCTATAATAATAGAGTCTATTTGTGCAATAAACTTTTTTATATTAATTGGATTATTTTCTGAATGTTTATATTCAATAATTTTCGAATTATTAATATTATTAAAAACGAATAAATACTTCGTTAAATCAGCTACATTTGGATCTCCAGAATATTTAGATTCAAATTCATATATATTGTTTGAATTTATTAATTTATATAAATAATTTATGTTATTCGTACTTGTATCTTTTAATACTTTGTAAATTTCTTTTTCTTCTTTGGTAATTTTGCCATATTTTAAAATTATTTTATCTTTAGTCAAAAGTAATGTATCATTTAATTTATTGTTCATGCCTATATGTTTTATTAACTGCATATCAATTATCTGCTCTTCTTGAATAGCACTCGTGCTTTCTTTTTCACAAGAATACAAACCTAATATCATAATAGATATTAAAACTAAAATCGTTTTCATAAGTTACCTCTTATTTATTATTTATTTGATTTTGGAGTTCTTGGATTTTTTTATCTTGTTCGATTAGATATAGAGTTAGTTCTTCTATTTTTTGAAGTAATTTTACTTGCACTTCACCAATATTAGCACCGTTAGTTATTACTTCATTTGCAGATGGTATGCCAGGCAAGTGTTTGTTTGCTTTGATATGCGATTCTACTTCATTCAGAGTAGGCAAGTTGTAATTATCTTCGAATACAAAGTCTGCCCAATTATCTAAAGTAACTATTATTTCTTCTGCTATAATTTTACCTTCTACAGCTAATTGATAATCAGAATGTGTATTAATTGGAGCTTTATTTTTTCCTGAACCTGTTTTATTTATTCTTGCTTTAC
>JBEICW010000079.1:0-9973 GCA_040383785.1 Ignavibacteria bacterium
ACACCAAGACCAAACCATATTGTTTTGTCATTATACCATTTTGGTTCTAATTCATTTATTGTCTTTTTAAGAACATCATTCTTCTCATTCAATAAATTAATTGTTTGTATATAACTATGTGTTTTTAATGAATCATTTTTAATGAATTGTCTAATATCATTATATTGATTATTGTATTGATATATAATGCTGTCATTTATTGTATTAATTAATTCTAATTTTTTTATTTTATAATATATATTTTTAATTTCATCTTTTGTGAAACATGTATCTAAATCAACATTGTATTTATTAATATCTAATAACATAATCGGTATTGGTTTAACTTTATCGGTTGTATCTGAATATGTAATTATCTCACCGGTATAATTCATCTGAGCATTAACTGATGAATAATTAAGTATTAGTATTAGTATTGATGTTATTATTAATTTCATATTATTTATATTTATGTTGTTGCTGTTGAATCAGTATAGAATATATAAGCTGTTGCCGATCCTGCCGTACCCCTACTACCAGATGAGTATGTTAAACTAATAGCACCTTCATTAGGTGCACCAATTTTTGTTATTTTAAATGTTACATCATCGGTTGCCGATGTATTTAAATCAATTGAACCAGTCTCCATTAATATACCGTTTGGTATTGTTATTCTTGCTCTTGGATTTGTTCCATTAAATGATGTTGGTTTAACAACCTGGATCCTCGTTATCAATCCACCACCAACTAATGTTATAGGAGCCGATTGTGTTGTGATTGTCGTATAGTCAAAATCAATCTTAGTTATTCTCTCAACACCATTTTGTTGATTTATATTAACAGTTGCTGAACTACCACCGCCAGTTAAATTAACACTATTACCAGTAAAATTAATATTAGAAGCTGCTAAAACAAAGTCAGCACCATCTTCTTGTATCTTCAATGAAAACCCAGCATTTAATGCGTAACTACTTGTTATTGCAAATGATGAAGACCTCGCAGTCAATGAATGACTACCAGTTAGTGCATAACTACTACTAATTGCATAACTTGATGTTCCGAATAAGCTTCCGGTTATACTACCTGATGTTATATTTGGTGATTGTATCTTCATTGTTAATTATAATTATATTCAATTTAATATTTTAATCTATTTATTTTGCTTACACATTTATATAAAATATTATCTAATTTTCATATATGAAAAATTTGTAGGAATTGCTTGTCCACTATAATAATCGGATGTAAATTCTTGTTGCGATGCACTTCTAATTGTATTTGTTGCTATGTCATAATAATACAGACCAGAAGCACCAGCAGCATGTATAAATCCATTTGCATTTTTATATATACTACCAACTTGGGCAATTTTTATATCAGCTGTATTACTCTCTAATACTAAATCATTACCTAAATTTAAATTATCAACTTGTATGTTTTCTATTCTAATACTCATTTTTAAATTACCTAATTTAATTTTATATTCAAAATGATTAACCATCCAGTAGTTATCATTACTTATCAATCAATCGTTTAACTACCGTTGGTTATGATATGTTAAATTGCATTATATGGTTATGTTTAAAAGTTAAATGCAACATCTTCAGCATTACCGGTTGGTATAGTTATTGGTAAATCTAATTTAACAAAATCTGGATATGTATAAACATTTATAAATGGTGTTTGATTATCAGATGCAACTGACATATATCTACCATCATTACTAAACTTAACTCTTCTTGCTCTACCGACAGGTGCAACAGCAACATTAAACATTCTAGTCCAATCAGATGTTGTGTATCTTGCTAAAAATGGTGTAGTATAACTAGCAACAGCTAATATTTTACCATCTTTAGAGAAATCAACACCATAAGAAGCACCGGGTGGGTTTCCGTCATTTATCGTAACTGAACTCCAATTAGATGTATTATAAACATATAAGAAAGGAGTACCATTTGTTGCAAGTGCAAGATATTTTCCATCCGGTGAAAATGCAACACCGGTACCTGAGCCAGCGTGGTTTAAAGTTGTATTTAATGACCAATTAGATGTATTATAAATTCTTAAAGCATTTGTAGCAAATACTGCAACCGCAAGATATTGTCCATCAGGTGAAAATGCAACATCAGAAGTAACGGTTGCTATTCCAGTTAAACCTATTTGAACATGTGCAGCCGTTCCTGTTTTACTAGCATCTAATACAGCAGCAAATGGTGACCCAGAATAAACAACAGCATATATACTTGAATTTGGTTTAAATCTAACAGAATAAGCAATAGTAGGTGATCCTGTTACATCTTGTGTGTGAGAAAACAAAATGTTATTATACCTACGTGTATATACTACAACAGGTGATGACGTCCCTTCTTGTACAGCCACAAAATAATCTTTTGAAAAATCAACACCCCTTACTCTTACACTAGGTAAAGTAGCTAAATTATCTTGTTTAATCGGTGCTTTTGTTCCATTTAGTTTATATAATGAAACAAAAGGTGATACTGCATGTCCAATTGCTAATAAATATGATGGATTAGTTATACTATTAAACATTATATTTCTATTTGCTGGATTTAAATTCATCTTTCTTTTTTATATCTCATAATTAATTATACATATTGTAATCTACCTGACAATACCCAATGATTTGTATCAATTTTTGTTACACCTGCAATTGAATATTGCCCATTCATAACTAATGTATCAGGAGTATTAGTATATAAATTAACCGCTGTACTTGCTGTTGTAAATCTTACACTACCGGTTCCTAAATTAATAACAGTTAAGGTTGAACCAATTGTAAATGCTGAACTATCATTTGTTGGTATTGTTATTACTGTAACATCACTACCTGATTTAATTATTGTCTTATTAAAATCAGATAATAGTAATGTATAACTACCAGTAATTGTTTTTGATAGTGTTGTTACCGTTGGTGTAAATAAATTTGCATTATATATATTCATTTCTTAATGTATTCCATAAATTTTATTTTTAATATTAAAATAAATATTCTCTCGTTGTATTAAATAAACCAATATTATAACTACCACTTCCAGCAAAACCAACTCTACTTGTTCCTTTTAATACATCAGTCTCTCTTGCAACAACATAAATCGGAACAGTATCTTCGTGCCAATTAAAACTATATGAACCATTACCGGTTCTACTTGTTGTTAATACTTTTGAATCGGTTGCTGTATCATATAAATCAATTGTTACTGTACCACCGGTTGACCCTTTAATCGAACCACTAACTAAATACTTAAACCCATGATAAGTAATTACAGATGAAATGTCGGAAACATTTGATATTGGTGTTATTGCATGATTAAATGAGCTACTTTCAATAGATGGTAAATTTGGTAGTATACAATTATTCCATCTTGATAATTTATCTGTTATTGTTGCATTTGACATTCTATAACCAACCTCGGGTGATAATGCACTTTGTATATTATGATAAATTACTTTATTATCTAAACGTATAATATCATGTGGTGGTTGTGCTGTTGTATTAGAAGAATATCTCATTCTTTCTATGTAACTATTAATATAATACGAATTTTCTACCATTGAACTGGTATAACTTATACTTGCAGTTGTTCCTACTGTATTACCGGAAAATCTATTAAGTATTATAGTTTTATTATGAAGATGAACACCCTGTGGTGACCTATCTGATGTATAATTAAGAACAAAATAAGGAGTAACTAATTTATCATTAACTGCAGTAGTTGGGACTAGAGTTGTGTAAATATGATTTTTTCCACTATTTAAACTATGTGATACTAACATATTTGTATGATTAAAATCACCACAAACAATAAGAGGAACACTTACTTGATTAAATTCACTTCTTCTATTTGTATTATTATTAAAATAAACTGACGATGAATAAAACTTAGTACTTGTACCAAAATCAGAAAGTAATAATGATGATGTTTGAAATGATATTACACCTGGTTCTTTAATTACAAATGATGATGTAAAAAAAAGTTTTTGTGTATCAAAACCGGAAGAAACAATACCACCAGTATCGAGTCCAAATATAACTGAATTAAATATTCTGTTTGATGTCGGAGAAAAATTATAATCAACATTTAAATAAACATTTAGATTATTAAATAATACAGAAAGACCTGACCATAAATTCAATAAACCACCACTACCGGACATATAATTTGGTTGTGCTGTGTATCTAAAATACACACTACTATCTAAACCACCGGCTCTTGCTAATGAAGCAAATGAACCACTATTATCAATCTCAAAAATTAATGTTGCACTCGTCATTTGAGCGGGTGTTGCGTTTGTACCATGGTCATTACCTTCAACAACAATAGTGACTTGATTATATGTTTTACTATCCTCAGGTAAATATGTATTTAATGCAGGTAATCTTGCGTATGCTGTTTTAGATGCTGGCAAAGCACCTGAATTTGTTCCAATCGGAAGCCATACAGTCTTAGCGTGTATTGCTGAATCAGTATCATATTCGTATGTTAATGTAACTTTTAATGTTAAATCCCTTTGAGCTGTTTGTGTAATAATTGTCCTTGCATCACAAGTCATTGATGTTCCGGTCCAAAACGTATTAAAATAACTTGTGAAATCGTATGATTGAAATATTGTTATATTCTCACCTGAGTTAGTTAGAGTTTGTGTATTATTAATTACACTAAATCCATTTGCGGCTAACTGAATTGATAATTGTCTTCTTGTATAATCTGTTGCTGTTGCGGTAATATCATTAGCACTTAATTCAAATATAACCTCTTTAAATGAAATTGAACTTTCTGGAATACGTATGGTAATAGATGTAAACGAAGTCTCAGTTCCGCTTGTTGCAGCTGTTAGGACTGGAAAATAAAGCTCTCTTGTTTTAACACTTATTGCCATTTAATTTATCTAAATTTTATTTAATTATTTAATTATTATTATTATTAATCATTATCAACTAAAAAGTCCATCTCAAAATATAAATACGTTGCTGCACTATTACTCTCAACCTCAATAGCAAATATATCATTCGGATAAAATAATGTTGTCCAATCACCTACCATACTTGAACTTGCATACATTGAAGTATTTAATGATGGTTTACTTCCAGCACCAGTTATACTATTACTATTTGTTGGTATTGCATTATTTAATTTCCATACATCAATTTGAGTATTTGTATTAGTATCACTTAATAATCTCCAACCGGTTATTCTACCGGTTTGACCAATTGCTTTAAATCCTTTTCTACCGGTTGTTATTACATCTTCACTTGATACACCAAAATTAACTCTATGTGTTCTAACAGCCGGTGATTGAATATAATCAGCATAACTTGCACTTACAGCATTAGTTATCGTTGAACCTGTTATTATATGACCACCTTTAGCAACAACAATATTACCCGATATATCATTTGGTAATGATACTTCAATTGATGATGAATTTAATACCTGAACATTGTCTGGTATAATCATATAACCAGAATCATTGTAAACCTGAACTATCGGATAAGCAACATCAAGATTATGTGTTACTGTTACGGTTGATTGGTTTGAGAATGGTAATGAGTAACTTCCAGTTATGTATGCTACCGTACCTGTTATACCGGTTAAACCTGAACCATCACCAACAAAGAATGATGCTGTAACACTACCAGTAACATTAAGACTACCTGTAATAACTGCATCACCGGTATATGGAAACGCATTACCACTTCCACCACCACCGTTTAGTGCATACGAAGCTGTTAAAGTATAACTACTACTTAATGATGATAGTGAGTAACTACTTGTTATTGCCCTGCTACTTGTTAATGAAAAACTGGAGGTTCCAAATAAACTACCGGTTATACTACCACTTATTATTGTTATGTCATTTAAAAACTTCATTATTTAATCTAAACCAAATATTTATTATCTAAATTAATTCATTACATATATACAATTGTCATTTAATATAATTATCATAGTAAAATACTTTTAATCAGTATAAATTAATTATAATTATCATACTGTAACAACATCTTCTATATTCAATCCAATATCATCTCTTATCTTATCTAAATATTCATTTCTAAATCTTTCAAATTCAGCATCAATTTCAGCACATCTTGTTTCAAATGATTTTGTATCAGTCCAGGTTTCAGCTTCACCGTTCGGATTAGCATATGACATTGCTCTAAATTGCTCTTTAATTGTTTCCTTATCTTTTTCGGCTTCAACTAACCAGGCAAGTGCATTTTCATATATCTTTTGCTTCTCATATTGTTCATACTTACCGGTAATTTTTAATTTATGTTCAAATGCAATCTGACAATCTAAACATCTACCTGTTCTATATGCCATTTGTTTATCTTGTCTTATTTCAGTTATATTATTCTTTGTGCAATGACCACCGGTTTCAACCTTATAACAATTTTTATATATTGACTCTTCTTTCAAGTCATCAAATATACTAACTAAACGTTTCCAACCATCCATTTGCTCCCATTCTTTACCCTCATCATCAGTCCATCTACTACCAATTATTTTAGGAACTTCAATTTTAGAATATTCATCTTTACCTGGAACAGCAATTGATATTTTATTTTGTGTTTTATGCTCACCAGCCAACATTTGCTGAATTGCTAATGTATTTTTTAATTTAGCCATATACTTTTTATTATATTATTATGAATTAAGATTGATAATTAATTAATTTATTTTAATTTAATTACTTACTGTAATATATAAACTACATTTTGAATTTACTAATTTAGTATTTGTTTTATAGTCAATATGTATGTATGTATTTTTAATATCAGATGGTATCATTTCATATAAGTTAAATGTATATGAATTATTATTATGAACACCATTGTTAATTATTGAATTTTCATCAACCAATGTTTTTATTAATTGATTTGTTTCACTATTAATTAAATTGATTTTAAATTTACTAACACCAACCGGTCTTTTGTTTTTACTATCCAAGACCATCGTAACTGATTTAATTAATACACCAGGTTGTAATGTAACACCGGTTTTGTTACCATCCTCTAATTTAGAATCAACTGACTTATCAACATTAATAATAAATGTTTTATCGGTTGTATAAACTGACTTAGAAACATCAACTGGATTTATTATGTGATATGTTATCGTTGATTTATCGGTTGAATTAATTAGATTATGTTCAGTAACACTTGTGTTTGAACTATAATCATTAATAATCACATCATTACTTTTATCAACATCTAAATTTGAGCCGGTCGGTTGGCTAAATATATCTTTTATTTTACTTACAATAGACATTAGATACCTTTATATAATATTTATTATTACTAATATGTAAATCCGATTATCGGTATTACGTTTATGATTTATTTTTATTTTAATTAGATGCAATTAATTCACTAACTTGCCAATATCTTTTAATTCCATTAAAATCTAATACTACATCAACCCAATCACCAGTTGCCATTGATATTGTTGATGATGTTTTTCTAATTACATCATTAGCTGAATTTGGTAATGTAACATTTAAAGAACTACTAGCATATATTCTAATTAAATATTGATTACCTACTGCTAAATCTGATACAGCAAATCCAGAACTACCAGTTAACTCACATTGAAATGCCGTATTGTTTCCAACTGATAAACTGCCACTTATTGTTAAATTTGTTTGTCTTATTCTATTAATTGTTTCAATACCAGATAATTTTACTGCCATATTAAAAAATTCCTAATTTTAATTATTATATAGATTTATGCACTAGTAGCTCTTTGACCGTAATTAAGTCCTGGAGATGTTATTGTATTTAAATTATATATTGTATTTACTCCGGATCCTGTATAAGTATATAACATATAAGCGTAACTGTATCGGGATATTAAATTAGTAACAGCAACATTATTAGTAGGACTAGTAACACCGGGTAGTATATTTTTTACAACATAAAATTTTTTATCCTCGTAAACTGTACCTCTAACTGTATCACCGGAACCAAATACTGAATTATCCGTATAAGTTTTACCATTTACAGGTCCAACATTATGTATATCTTGAAAATGTGTAAGCCAATTAGATTGATTAGTTGATCCACTTCTTGCAAGTAAACCAACAACAAGAAGACCAGGAGCATTAATATTAACAGAATAAGTCCATGATACTGACATATTTGTACGGGTTACTGAACTGAAACTAACGGTCCATGCGTTTTGTTCCGGAACTGCTTGATAAACTACTGGTGTTTTATCTTTCCCTATTATTGCGTTAGCCGAAAACATATTTTATATTTAACCCTTAATTTAAATAAATGTTATTGCATTAATTGATGTAATATTAGTTGCACCTAATATTTGATATAAATAACTAGCATAAACAATTTTATTATTTCTAACACTCAAGAAATATCTATTTAATAATGATATATATTGAATAGGACTTAAACTTGTAACCAAACTATTATTTATATCTAAAAACGACCAAGCTATTGGTATCTCAATTTCATTATTTGTTTCGGACTCTTTAATTAAAGATGTTAAACCAGTTAAATCTTTTGTAAATGATATTACATCACTTTCTTTTGTTGCTAATGTTAAAGATGTTGTTTCATCGACATAACCACTATCAGTTATATTTTTATCCCATACTTTTAATTCATTTAATTTTTTTAATTTAGCAACATCTAATGAATTAGGAATATCCATACCTATTAATGTATTAACCAATGTATCATAATCAACTGACCAAGTTATATCATCTAACTCATTTTCACTTTCAATTACATCAACCATACCGTTTAATAATGATAATTTACTTCTTTGTTTAGCAATATACAAATTCATTGTAAATAAATCATTTTCATTATAACCGTTTTGATTTGTTATATTTAATTGTTTTACTATTGAGTACTCGTTTAATATTTCAGTTTGACATAAACTATCTAATTCTGATTTCTTTAATATTTGTAAATCAGATAATTGAGGTAGTGGATTAGCTGCCATATTCATTACTTCTTCTGGTGATAAAGTTGGGTTAGCTAAATAAAACTCAATTTGATTTGGTGATAATGATTCATACGAATATAAATTAGAATCTAATTCAGACTCCATTGCAATTATTTTACCGTCAATATAATAATAATATTTTGACAATGGTATCACTACATACTCATCATTAACAATTTTATATATTTTTAATGTTGTATAAATATTACCATTTACTAACTCGTGACATCTAACCACACCGGTTGATTGTGGATTACCTAATTGAATAACAGAATAATTAAATAATTCACCATTATTTGTTAATGTATCTAAGTGATTTATTAGTGTTGCGTAAACTAATTCCATTTTATTTAACCTTTAAAATTATTTATTTATTATTTTAATCATTTAATGTTTTTGTGTAATATACATATACTTTACCAGTTCCTACTGTTGAACCAGTCAAATCACAAACAATTGAACCAACCAAACAGTTATCAGATGCAGTTGCATCCCATCCAGTTCCAATATTTGTATAAGTACAAATTGCAGCTTCTGCAATTACTGTTGTATCTATCACAGCACCACAAACCAACACATCTGGCACTTGCGTATCGTTCACTGTAAGGTTGAAAGAACAAGTTGCTGTATTTCCAGAACCATCCGTAGCAGTCCAAAGAATGTTTGTCACACCCTGGTTGAATATTACACCATCAATTGATGCACCAGCGCCAGTTGTTGCCCCAGTCAAGACATAATTGAATGTAACACTACAATTATCTGTACCAGTCGCATCTAAACCAATTCCAGTGTTTATGAAAGTACAAACATCAGCATCGGTACTTACCGTTGAATCAGCAATACATGTAATTATTGGTAGCTCTGTATCTTCTACAATTACGTTGAATGAGCAAGAAGTTGTGTTTCCTGCACCATCCGTCGCTGTCCAAGTTACCAAAGTAGTATCCAATTCAAATTCAAATCCGTCAAGGGTTGTTAAACCACTCGCAACTGTCGCT
>JBEICW010000080.1:0-9910 GCA_040383785.1 Ignavibacteria bacterium
GTCTTTTTTTTCAATTTCATTTTTTTCAACTAAAATATTTAGATAGATTTTGATTGAGTTTACTTACTTATAAATCTTTGTTTTTTCGGAAATTCCACTTAATATTTCTATTTTTTCTAAGTCTTTAATTCCCGTCTGTACTTTTATTTTATTATCATTATCGGTTTTTACAAACTCATCATTTATTAAGTAATTTCGTGGTAGAGTAAGTATATTTTCTTTCTTTTGAATTAGTATGTTAGCTTCCACTGTTAAATTTGGGTATAGAGTTTGGGGCTTGGTAGTAAATAATACCTCAATAGTAAATGACTTAGTTCTTTCGTTCATATATGGCAATACTCTACTAACTTTTCCCTCAAAAACTTGATTTTTGTAACTATCTAACCCTAAAAATACCCTTTGGTCTAATTGAATTCGAGAAATATCATATTCATCAATTTGAAGTTCAATATAAAAATCTTGGCTATCACCAATTGTAATTAATGCTGCTTGTTGGTTTACTAATTCACCAACTTTTTTGCTAATATTATAAATTGTTCCATTTACTGAGCTAATTATTACATTATCCCCAACTAAATTATTATTCAATTTAAGACTATTCAAACTCTGTGCAGTATTGAATTTTATTTGTCTTTTGTAGTCATTAAGTCTCAAAAGTGCAGTTTCGCTATTAATTTTTGAATTCTTGAAATTTAGCTCTGATTGTTCAAATTCAAACTTAGAATTTGCCTCTTTTTCTCTTAGATTTTTCTGCCTTTGGAATAACATCGAATCATTACTAAACTTGATTTTTGTTTGTTCATATATATAATTTAGCTCATCGAGTTTATTTTTGTTAGATTCTATTGATGAATTTTCAAGATTTAATTTCGCAATATTTCTATTAATTTCTTGTTTGTCATTTTCAATAATTAGTAAAGTATCACCAATATTTACTTTATCACCTTCTTTTACATATATTTTTTTGATATTCCCAATCGTTGTGGCAAAAATCTGATGCTGATTTAAGCTCTTTATATTACCAGAAGCGTAAATAGATTCTGTAATATTTTCTTTGGTAGGATAGATAAATTCTTCCTTTTTGTTGCAAGCAGAAATTACAACTAAAACTAAAATCAATGAAAATAATATTTTGGTTTTCATAATCAAGGTTACCATTTTCTAATAAATCAGAATTGAAACTATTTTTTTATTATATAGTTATTTTATACTCTAATAGAATAGATTTAACAAATATTATTGTTTTTTATATTGGAATTTATAAAAAAAACTGCCTTGGAATTAACCAAAGCAGTTTTTAATTTGTATCAAATCAAAGTATTTAAAATAAGACTTAATTATTTATTATTAAATACAGCAGACTCTTCAACTTTACCATAACCAGTAACTGAAATTTCGGGTTGGTCTGGGTGGTTAGTTTTCATATTAACAGTACAATTCAAATAACCAGCTTTATCTGGAGTAATTTTGGCAGTTAAGTCAAACTTTTCACCGGCTTTAAGAACTTTACCATCTTTTAAGTTGATTTTTAAGTCTTTAGGATTAATATCAATATCGCTGATTTTAATTTCTTTACCAGAGATATTTTCGATAGTCAAAGTAGAAGTAGCTTCAGTACCAACTTTTAAATTAGCAAATGTGAAATATTGAGATGGAGAAAAAGTAACTGGTTTAACTAATTCAGCTTGTAATCTAAAGATTTTTGTACCGTTAGAAGGGTCATTACTTGTGATTGTAAGCGTTTTAGAGTTTACACCAGGATTATTCCCAACATTAAAAGATAAATCTATTGTAGCTGTTTCATTTGGCTTCAAAATATTTTTGTCAATAGGTGCAGCAGTACAGCCACAAGATGGCTTTACGTTTAAGATTTTCAAATCTTCGTTACCTGTATTTTTAACAAGCACTTTAGTTTTAAGTGGGCTATCTTTAGGTTTTACTTTTCCCCAATCATATTTATCGCCACCGATAATTTCTATTTTTGGTTGTGCTGACATTACACCAAAAGACACAAAGAACAATGCTATTAGCATAAATTTGTAAGTTTTTACAAACATTTTAAGTACTCCGAATTTATTATTATTAAATTTAATTTTTAGTTTTAATTTACTCTAAATATTATATACGTTTTTTTTTATTTATTATTGAATGACGAACAATTTTTAGGAAAAATATTTTTTTAGAAACAAATACTTTCAATAGACTTATAATCTTTTCTAATTTGATCAAAGTTTATATTAGTATATACATCTAAATTTGAATTTTGTTTCACATTTTTAGTAATTTCTTCAAAATTTCTATTTTTTTGCAAAGAATGGTAAATATTATAAATTTTATCTCTTGTTAATTTTAATTCGAAATTCATTTCAGAAAAATTAAATTCTTGTGGCATTTTATAATTTGCTGAAATTAATCTTTCTAATATTTCATAAGATTTAGTTTGGTATGGATTAATTATCTCTTTTTGTTCTAAATATCTATCAAAATTTCTCAAAATCATTTTAACTCCATTTAATTTGGAATTAATTGTATGTCAAGCAATATGTGGTGTTGCGATTTTGCAAACATCTTTTAAATTTGAGTTTATACTCGGCTCATTTTCCCACACATCAAAATACAAACTAATATCTTTATTCTTAGAAATTTCCAATATATCATCTTCATTTACTACTCCACCCCTTGAGGAATGAATAAAGCAGTTATTTTGTTTCAATAAATTTAAATTGCTTTTATTCAATAAATTAAATGTCGGATATTTACTTTCATCTTTATTGGTCAATGGTACATGATTCGTTATTATATCGCAATGTTTTAGAATATCGTCTAACTCTAAATAAGTTACATAATTTGGAAATTGATAATTTACTTCTTTAAGTATTGGGTCATTTACATAAATTTCACAACCTAATTTATGCAAGTAAAATCCTACTTTTTTGCCTACATTTCCGAAGCCAATTATACCAATTTTTAGTTTTTTGTAATTTGATAAATGTGTAATATCTATATTATTAGAAATTAACCAATCAAAAACTGAAAACAGAACAAACTCTGCTACACCATTTGCATTAGAGCCAAGTGCGGAGGCAAAATAAATATCATTTTCATAAAGATAATTTGTATCTAAATGGTCAATACCAGAAGTAACAGTTGCTACATAATGGACTTTATTTCCTTTAAGTAAACTTTCATCAATTTGGGTAGTAGAACGAGCAAAGAGCAATTCGCAATTATTACTAATTAAATCTTGATTATTTAATTCTCTGCCTTTGTAAGTGTGTATTTTACTGATTTGTGGTAATTTGCCCAGAACATCTGCAATATATGGATTATTATCATCTACAAAAGCAACCATTTTTTCTTAGTCTTTATTTTATTAATTTTTTAATCAATCAATCTATTAATTTATCTACCAACAATTTTCTTTTCAAAAGTTTGGAGAGCAACTCCGATAGTTTGGTCCATATTGTAATATTTATAATCAGCTAATCTACCCAAAAATATAACATTTTCTAATTTATCAGCTTCTGCTTTATACTTATTAAATAGTAATGTATTTTCCTCTTTTGGAATAGGATAATAAGGGTCAATATCCTTTTGATTATGGTCGTAAGCTTTCGGAAATTCATAAGCTATAGTAGAGTGATTAGATTTTTGAGAAGTTAAATGCTTAAATTCTGTTATACGAGTAAAATCATAATCATTAGGGTAATTAATTTGTGCTTTTTCTTGAAAAAAAGCCGAGTCTAAATTTTCATTAAGTTTATTATAAAAGATGGTTTCCATCTTAAACTCTAATGTTCGATATGGAAGATGCCCAAACATATTATCAAAATAATAATCTATATGCCCAGTATAAATCAACTTATCAAACTTAATACCACCGATAACTTCTTTGTAATCTGTATTTAATAATACTTTGATATTTTTATTTGAGAGCATTTTTTCAATGATTTTAGTATAGCCTTCTTTGGGAATTCCTTGATATATATCCTGAAAATATCTATCATCTCTTGAAATATAAATTGGCACACGCGAACTAACTGAATAATCTAATTCTTCAGGTTTTAGTCCCCATTGCTTTAAATTATATCCCAAAAATATATTTTTATATACATAATCAGCTAAAAATTTCAAATCATCATTTTTAGTTTCAAGTAATTTCAAAATTGGAACTTTGATACCAAATCCATAATTAGAAATCAGTAAATCTTCTAATTTTTTGGCGTAGTTTGCTGGAAATACTTTGTGGAGTGAATTTAGATTAAATGGAACTGGGATTTTTTGTCCATCAACTACAGCCAATACCTTATGGTAATACAAATTCCAATCTGTAAATTGAGATGTATAATCCCAAACTTTTTTCATTTGTGTATGAAAAATATGAGGTCCGTATTTATGCACCAAAATGCCATATTCATTGTAGTAATCATAAACGTTACCACCAATATGATTACGTTTGTCTATAATCAATACTTTTTTATTTAGTTCATTAGCAATCCTTTCAGCTAATACAGCACCACTAAGCCCAGAGCCAACTATCAGATAATCAAATTTCATAATCAAATTATTTATAAAGCTATTGTGAAGTTCTTAAATTTTCTAACTAAAATTTTTCTAACTAAAATTTTCAAAAATACTATTCCAATCTTAAATGTTCTTTTTTAAAAGTTTTTTTTCAGAATTGATTTTATAAATTCTTTATTTAAAATTTGATATTTATAAAGTACAATTAAAATTGCAATAAAATTAACAAAAAGTGAAACATAAATCATTCCAAAATTATGATAAAAAACATAACCTGGAATAAAAGCTACAAAACTAAAAATAAAATATTTGAACACATTAAGATATTCATTAAATCCAAATATTTTTTTGTAATAATAAAATAAGAACATATTAGTTACTGCTTCTGTAAATACAATTACATAGGACACACCAACTGCTTTAAAATAAGGAATAATTAAAAAATTTAACCCAATATTTAAAATTGCCGCTACAATTACCGACTTTAAAAATACTTTTTCATAATTCCAAGCAACTAATGGTGAAGTAATGAGCATATTTAAAAAAACAAAAAATACATTCAAAGATAAAATTTGTAATACTGGAATGCTATCCGCAAATTTTTCGCCAAATTGTAATAAAATGATTTTATCTGCATAAGTAAAAATCAGAACGCTGGTAATTACGCCAATCACTACACAAACTTTTAAATAAATAGTAAATACTTCTTCTCTTTTTTTGGAGTCATTTACCAAACCTGAAAGAGTTGGAAAAAACGCTTGTTGTAAAAGTGCAGAAGGTATCATACCAACAGCTAAAAATTTCTGAGCAGCAGACATAATGCCTGTTTGATAAAAATCATCATTTATCAAAACCCCAAGAAAATAAACAGATACATTATTATAGATTGTTGTAATCAAAAACGATAAACCAATTGGAAATGAAGAATAGATTATTATCTTAAAATGTTTCCAATTATATATTAATTTCAGTTTTGCGATTTTAAAATGATAATAAAATAAAACTGTTATCAAACTAACCAAGGCGCTTATACTAATCACTGCACTTGCGTTTATTGCATCATTTTCTGCTCTAACGAATGTATAAACCCCAATCAAAGTTACTATACTTAAAACTATCTGCCTAATTGCAATTGGACGCATTTTTTGAATTGCCAAAAATACCCAATTCATATTTAATGCTTGCCCAAAAAGCGACAAACAATAAATAATTGTTACCAATTTTGCCTCATTACCCATTGAAACAAAATTAATTAACAATAAAAACAAGCCATAAATAATTAATGAAAGTACTAATCTAAGTGAAAATATTTGGTTGACAATTTTATCTTGGTCTTCTGGCTTTTGGGCAATTGCTCTTGTGCCATAACTATCCATTCCAATTGTAACAAATATAACTAAAAATGACAAAACTGAACTTGCAAAACCAATTTTTCCAAAACCTTCTGCACCCAAAACTCTTGAAAGGTGAATTGTATATACAAAAATCAACCCTTTACTCAATAGTTCGGTTATACTCAAATAAAATAAATTGCTTGTAATCTGTTTGCTAAAGGACATCTAAAATTTATTAAACTTTATTTAAAAAATATTCTAAAATTAAAAATTCATCAATTATAAATTTAAAGAATTATCAATTTCGAACCATTTATAATCAATCTCTGCAAATGGATTATTTCTCTTTTCAGTTTCAATCAAAAACAACATATCTTCTTCATTAATTTCAAATTTTGCGTGATTATTATTACTTATACTAATAACATTTTGAACTAATTCTAAATTATTATTTAGCAAATTAAACAATCTACTAAAATCACTCAAATGATATGAAAATCTCATTTCTGCATAATCTTTAGCTGATTGATTGGTAATCAAAAAACTCCAATCCGAAGCTTGTAATAATAAATTTTCACGCATTAATTGTTTTAATATTCTATCAATCAATTTTTCGTTAATATTTTTATTGTTGTTATTATAATCGTTTTTAGAATTATTAGCCAAATCATTAAGAATATTAAAATTCAAGACTCTAAATAACTTTTGCAATTTTAATTCGCAATTATAAATCTCTTCCCAAATCCAATATGTTTGCATATTTGACCAAACATCATGGTTATTATTTTCACCCCAAGAGCCCTCTTTTAGTTTAATAACTTCTTTAGGTTGTTTGATTTGTAATTCATTAGAGCAAGTTTGAGATTCAATATATGGAGAATAATATATTCCACGAATTAAATTAGTCAAAAACTCAACACCCTCAAACCACCAATGACCATATAATTCTGTATCAAATGGCAAACAAACTGTTGCTTTTTGATTTTCGATAGCTTTAAAATTATTAGCTGTATTTTCGATAATATGAATATAATGATTAGACTGTAAATCTATGCTTTTTTTAGTTTTTGATGGAGAATACACTTCTTTATAAGCCATATCGACTTTTACGGATGTAACACTCCAATATCTAAGCATAGAGTTCATCTCTTTTTTATGGAAATCAAGATATACACCATCGGCTGGGTAGCCAATTTCGCCACTCCAAACCTGAAGAGCCAAGCTCACATCACGTGTGAAAATTGCGGCATTATCAGTAGTAGAAAATATCCCTGAAGCAATATTATATACTTTTAGTGGATTTGGTTTGAAAAAATACTCTTGATGTTCGTGCTCTTTGGTCAAAAAATAACTTTTGTTTTTATCAGCAAACCAGCCCAATAGTTCAGATTGTTTTGTTAGAGCTTCATCAGTAATAAAAAAGTCAATCTCATACTCAACTAAAAACTGCTCAATTCCCGGTCTTAATCTTAATTTATCAAATGGTGCAATCGGAATAAGACTTTTCCATTCATAACTATTGCGATATGCACACTCAGGCAACCAAATACCTTTGGGTTTGCGTACAAAGTGCTTTTTGTAATTTTCGACTGCAACTTTAATTTGAAATCTAATACTTGATTCTGTAGCTAATAATGGAAAATATCCATGGGTAGCACCACAGGTTATAATTTCTAAGTGATTATTATCTTGAAGAGTTTTGAACGCACCCAAGATATTTTGCTCATATTTTACCAAATAATCAACTAAAGTTTGATTAAAAAAGTTCTGCCAATATTTACTCATAAATATAAGGTTTTTGATGTCATTAATTTCATTTTCACTTAAATTATGATTATAACTACCATCATTCTGCAAAAGTCTTTTTTCAAAGTTTTGTTCATCTTGTTTGGCAAATTCAATTTTATTTTTACAATAATCAATAAATCTAACCTTATAATTTTCATCAGCCAACATTTCGCACAAAATAGGACTAATCCCAATAGTTACATTAGGACTAATACCTTCTTCAACTAATTGATTAAAATTATTAAGCAAAGGGATATAACATTCGGCAATTGCTTCAGAAAGCCAATCTTCCCCGTGGGGCCAGCCTCCATGACCCAATACCCAAGGCATGTGGCTATGTAAAACTAAAATTAGATTTCCAGAATGTAAACTTGATTGAGAATGATTATTCACTTTGATTACTTTTTATAAGTTAAATATTATTTTCTTAACCACTAACCATTAACCATTAACCACTATTTAATTAATAGAAGGTGTTCCACCGAAACCAGGGAAATTGCTACCAGAGTTGTCAGATTTAATTTCGCCATTATTATGCTCATATTTCGCAATATTATCTTGTAATGCTTTTACAAGGTATTTTGCGTGTTGAGGAGTCATAATTATTCTCGCATGAACTCTTGCTTTTGGAACGCCAGGCAAAAGTCTTGTAAAATCAATCACAAACTCCGCTGGTGAGTGAGAAATAATCGCTAAATTAGAATAAATACCTTCTGCTTCTTTTTCACCCAATTCAATTTGAATTTCGTTCATTCTTGGTTCATTGTCATTTTTAGACATAATTTTTCCTTTATTTTAAATTAAGTAGAATTATTATTACAAATTTAATAATAATGTTTATATTTGACGAAACTAATTAATTAAATTGATAATATTTTATTTTATATAGATAATACTTTAAGCCAAATGCAAAAAATATTGATGATATTTCTAATATTAGTGTGTGATTTAATAAATACAACTTTAATTTCTTCACCTTCAGATTTGGTAACAAATCAAAATGCTTGGGATTCACTTCGTGGCACTTGGCGAAAAGAAAGTTTTAAAATCAAAGACAGTATTGGTAATTGGTCAGAATTTGAATGGCACAAAGGCGGAGATTTATATTTAATTTATGATGGGCTCGGAGGTGCAGCATTGCATTCTACACCTGCAGATTATCAATTGTTTTTTAGCAAAAGTAATTTTAATAATAGTAATACAAATAGAACTAATATTGATTCATTGAAATATTTAGCTGAAAATTACACTTACTTTGCAAGATGTGAGATATATAACGACACAATTTTCCATAAGAAAATCACACATACCAATCCAAACGAAATTGGCGAAATAGTAAAAAGAAAATACCGATTAATCAATGACACACTTTACCTAACTCCATTAAATTTCAAATCAGAAGCAATTTTGAAACTAATTAGATTAAAGTAAAAAAAATAAACAAATATTATTTTCATTTGTAACCCATTTCTATTATATTGCAAAATCAAAATCACAAATAAAGATTATTTATGAAAAAATCTATATTTCTCTTTGCATTGCTCATGGTAGCAATAATCTTTAATAATGCAACCATCAAAGCGGAAAGTGAAGACTTTAAGCAGATTTGGGAGATAAAAAATTATGTCTTTGCTTTTCAAGGATTTTTGAATAATCAAAAGGAAATCTATACTTTTTACAAGGATGGAGTTAATATTCATTCAATGGAAGATGGAAGAAAACTAATGAATATTGATTTGGATAACTCACCAGATGTGTTAGAATTTGATGAAGCAGATAGTTTGATTTTTTTTAGTCAAGTAAGAGGTGTCGAGAACAGTGGATTATATATGCATGATGTCAGAACAGGTGAACAAACAAGAATATTAGGAGCAAACCATAAAAACAATATAAACATAACATTAGATACTGCAAATGACAAACTCTATTTTGTAACAGATTCGGTTGGTTTTGAATATATAATTTTATGTGAGTATGATTACAAAAAGAAAGATGGTATAAAAATTTTAAGTTCATTGTTGTACAAGGGTACGCAGTTAGTATATAGTCATTTATATAATAAAATTTATTTTACTATATTTTATAAAGGAGTTAATATTAGTTTTGGGTCAATAGGTAGTTATGATTTGAACAAACAAGAAATAAAACCATATTTATTTGATTATTTGGGTGATTTGAATGAAAATCAGTATGATGATGGTGCTACTATTTTTCAACCAAAGGACTTTAGATTATCTCCAAATGGAAGATATTTTACATTATCA
>JBEICW010000081.1:0-9908 GCA_040383785.1 Ignavibacteria bacterium
GAAAATAATATAGAAGAAGAGATAATTAATCCTGTTATAACTAATGCAACGGAAGGTTATCCTAATACACAATTTACAGAACCACAGAACCAAATAACTGTAAAATTAGGTACTGATAATTCAAATCAGTCAAAATTTGTAACTCATTCTGTAAATGATGCTAATAAAAATCTAAGTGTAAATTTTGCAAATCCGAATGAAAATAAAAGTCCCCTATCTTATATACCTGGTGTTGGCAACAGGAAAATTAATATTAATTTGAATACTCCTGCTATTGCAAATAATAGTGGCTTTAATTCTAATAATTTTAATCCTAATAATAATCAAACAAACAATAATCAAAATCAAGTAAGTAATAATCAAACATATAATAACCAAACAAATAGTAATCAAATTGCTGAAAATAATAATTATCAAACTCCAAATAACAATGATTTCAATAACCAAAATTTAATTAACAATCCTAATGTAGATATTTTTGATGAAAGTGAAGTTGATATTCGTGAGATAATTAAACAACAAAAATTTGATAATGTTAATAATTTAAATGAAGTTAGCACAATAAATACCATAAATTCTACCGATTCTACAATCAAAGAATCACATAATTCATTAACATCTAATAATGAAGAATTTAATAAAGTTGAGAGTATTGCAAAAGAAGAATTAGCTATCGATAATTTTGTAACAAAAAATGTTATAAATGTTGAAGTTGATAATCAAGAAACTATTCAAAATAATATTAAATTAGATAATTTTGATTTGAATAAAGAATTAGAAACTCTTGGAAATAGTTTTGGTTACGATACTGATAATCATAATGAAAGTAATATTTCGCAAGTTAGCACAAGTTATGTAGAGCCAATTAATTCAAATGTATCACCACTTAAAAATGAGCTTAAAAATGAAACTGATGATGTATTAGAACAACTTTATAATCAAATTAAACAGCCAAATACTTCACCATTAGTAGGTTCCTCAAATTCAAGTATCATTAGCTCTCAAAACTTAAGTATTGAAACAGCACTAACAAAAGCAATTTCGCAAAGTGGGCATTTAGAAAAAACTATTACAGTTAACATCGCTAATAATGAAAGTTTAAGTGAAGAAAAGCCATTAAAATATGTTTTATCAACTGGCATTCATGACGAAGAAATAGATTATACAGCACCAAAACTGAGTTATCTGTTGCCAGACTTTAAGCAAAATACGGTTAACGAAGCTGAATTAGAAATGAATGCACGAATTTTACAAGAAAAATTAGAAACATTTAAAATCACAATAGAAAACTTAACCGTTACACCTGGTCCTGTTGTAACTCAATACGAATTTATTCCGTCTGATGGTATTAAAATCAGTAAAATTCAGGGATTAGAAAATGATATGGCTATGGCTCTTAAAGCCAAAGGAATTAGAATTATTGCACCTGTCCCAGGTCGAGGTACAGTAGGTATAGAAATACCAAACAACGAAAGGCAAATGATTAGATTTACTGCCTTAGTTCAATCTCAAGAGTTTCAAAATACAAATTGTTATTTACCGTTGGCACTTGGTAAAGATGTTTCTGGTAAAGTAGTAATTGCTGATTTGGCTAAAATGCCCCATTTACTTATTGCCGGTACAACTGGCTCTGGAAAGTCTGTAGGTATCAATACTATTATTTTGTCATTGATATACAAAAAACATCCAAGCGAATTAAAGTTTATTATCGTTGACCCTAAAAAAGTTGAACTACAACAATATTCGGGACTTAGCCAGCATTTTATGGCATCATCACCAGATATTCGTGATACAATTATTACTAATTCATCTGATGCTGTAATGATTTTAAAATCTGCCGTTTTAGAAATGGAACAAAGATACGATTTATTGGCATCTGTTGGTCAGAGAAACTTATTTGATTACAATGTAAAAGTTGAAAAGGGTGAATTAAAGCAAAAAGGTGATATTGTATATAAAAAATTACCATTTATTGTAGTAATTATTGATGAATTAGCAGATTTGATGTTAACAGCTTCTAAAGAAATCGAAGAGCCAATAGTAAGATTAGCTCAAATGGCAAGAGCAGTGGGAATTCACTTGATTTTAGCAACTCAAAGACCTTCTGTTAAGGTTATCACTGGTTTAATCAAAGCAAATTTCCCAGCAAGGATTGCATACACTGTAAAATCAAATATGGATTCAAGAGTAATTTTAGATTATTCTGGTGCAGAACGACTTTTAGGTTATGGTGATATGTTGTTTATGTCCACAGAATTTAAAGAGCCATTACGCATTCAGAACTCGTTTCTAACAACTGAGGAAGTAGAAACTGTCTGTGAACATATTGCAGAGCAAGTAGGTTACTCGCAGCCTTATATGCTACCTTCTACCTACCAGAATAATGACCTTGAAGCAAGCGAATTTGATTTTGCAAATAGAGATGAACTATTTGAAGATGCAGCGAGATTTTTTATCCAACAAGGAACTGCATCTACTTCAATTTTGCAACGTAAATTTAGAATTGGATATGCAAGAGCTGGTAAATTAGTTGATGAATTAGAAGCAGCCGGAGTTATTGGTCCTGCTAATGGAAGTAAACCAAGATTAGTATTATTTGATAGTGCTTCAGATTTGGAGAGAATATTATAAGGAATTTATAATATTATTGATAAATTATTCAAATATGGTATAAATTTTTCTTAATTTTGAAATAACATATAATTGTATCTTTCATTTAAATTTTTCTTTTTTATTAATATATTATTAGGAGTTTATTATGAACAAATTATTTACAATGTTACTACTATTAGTAGTTTTAACTTTCTCTACTTTAAACAATGGTTTTGCTCAAGATGGCGAAGCTAAAGTTGCTAAAGTGCCAAATCAAACCTTTGGACTTGGAATTCAACTACAAAATCCACAAGATATTGGTGCAGTAGGTACTTATGCTTTTACTCCAGATTTACATATAGGAGTTCAGTTTGGTGTTAGTTATGATGGTGGTTATGATATAGGTACAAATTTTAAATATGATGGTGGTATGAACTTTAATTTTGCTCCATTTGTAAAATATTTTATCGAAAGTAGTTCTAATTTTAAGCCATTTATTTCTGGTGGTGCAATTATTAGTTCAACTTCTGTTTTGATAAATTCAGGTGGATCGGTTCCTGTGACAACAACTGACGATAGAACTATTGTTCACATCACTCCAGGCGCACAATGGTTTCCATATAAAACAGTTGGCGTATATGCTGGATTTAGATTTTTTGAAATGGATACTGACAATAGCCAAATGGTAATAGGAATTGGAAGACCAGTTTTAGGTATAGATTGGTGGTTCTAATATTATTAATTGTTATGATAATATTCAATCTTTTAAAGACTGCTTTTTAAATAGGCAGTCTTTTTTTTGCACTTTTTGCACTATTTTCCACATTTTTCAACAAAAACTTCACGGTATTTCACGATTTTTACCTGTTTTTTTTCTTTTGTAGGAATAGGTCGTGACCTGTCATTCTTCTGAAAAACACATTTGAAAACGGACAATTCGCGGATTGTACCTACATTATAATTTTCAACAAAAACTTCACGATATTTCACGATTTTTGGCTGTTTTTTTATTTTTCAATGTACTTTCTTCAAATTATTAACCATTTACAATTAACAATTTATCATTCTATTATGACGCAGTTATTGCGTAATTATTGTATCATTAAATACAATAAAAAAAGACGACTATAAGTCGCCTTTTAAAATATAATTAGATTTGTAATGTATCAATAGTTACAATTTAGAAGCTACGTAATCCCAATTGATAACCTCAAAGAATGCTTCTACGTATTTAGGTCTTGCATTTCTATAATCGATATAGTATGCGTGTTCCCAAACGTCTAAGCCCAAAATTGGTTCTTTGCTATCTACCACAGGGTTTGCACCATTTGTATATTGCAATATCTCTAATTTGCCTTCGCTATTTTTAGCAAGCCAAGCCCAACCAGAACCAAATAATGTAGTTGCTTTTGCAGTAAATTGAGTTTTAAATTCATCTACAGAGCCAAAAGAGCTAACTAATATTTCTTCTACTTTTGTGTTCATTTTGCCACCATTTGGAGACATACATTCCCAAAATAGTTCATGATTAAGGATTTGAGAAGCATTATTGAATAATGGACCATTTGATTTTTTGATAATATCAACTAAGTCCATATTCTCAAATTCAGTACCTGCAATCAAGTTATTAGTATTATTTACATAAGCCAATAAATGCTTATCATGGTGAAATTGCATAGTTTCCTCAGAAATGTGAGGAGCCAATGCATTATGTGCATAAGGTAAGTCTTTAAGTATAAATGCCATTTTTTATTTTCCTTTTAAGTTAGATAATAATATAAACTAAAATCTTAGAAATAATTAGTGGCTACATCCACAGGTGTGTGAATTATTAGGATTATTGAATACAAAACCACTTCCAGATGGACCATCAACGAAATCTAAAGTTACACCTTGAATGTAAAATAAAGATTTATTATCAATTACTAATTTTGTTCCATTAACTTCGATAACTCTATCGTCTTCATTAATTTCTGAATCAAAACCTAAATTGTAATTCATACCTGAGCAACCACCACTTCTTGTACCAATTCTTAAATTATATTCTTCAGGAATTTCATTTTGAATTTTAATTTGACCAACTGTTTCAACAGCTTTATCAGTCATAATAAAATCATCTTGAACTTCCGCTCCGTTAATACCAGTTGGAATTCTTAATAAACCAACTTGCTCTAATGTTTCTACCATTTTTGTACCTTTAATAAGATTATTTGTAATTATCATTTTATTTTTTTTTACTAAAATTTATTTTTTAAAAATTGAAATCTTTATCTGTTTTATAAACTACTTTTCGACATTAATATTGTATATACAATAATAATTTTTAAAATTAATTTTTATAATTTAATCGTCATAACTAACCAAAACATCATTAGTCAATGGATGACTGGTACAAGTCAGAACGTAACCTTGTTGTATTTCACCTTCAGTAAGTGCATCATCATCTTCCATTCTTACTTGTCCAGAGATAACCTTTGCCCTGCAAGTAGAGCAGGCACCTATCTGACAACTAAATGGTGGGTCTATTCCAGCTCTCATGCCAGCTACTAATATTGTTTCATCTTTAGCAATTTTTATAGTATGCTCTTCTCCATATAAAACTACTTTTAATGAATCTATATTTCCGTTATCTTGAGTAGTGTGTTCTTTCTTTGGTTTATTCTCTTCTAAATCAATAATAAATGTTTCTTTATGAATTTTACTATTATTAACATTTAGAGTTTGTAATGCCGCCAAAGATTCTTGCATTAATCCAGATGGACCACACAAAAAATATTCTGAAATTAATTTTTCGTTTGGTATAAACTTATTAATTAATTCAATAATTCTATTTTTGTCTAATCTACCTTTATTTCCAGGCCAATTTGGTGTTGGTTGAGTCAGGACGTGATTTAAGGTAAATCTATCAAAGAACTTATTTTTAATTTCAATTAATTTTTGATAAAAAATTATCGAATCTTCACTTCTATTAACATAAACAAAGTAAACTTTACTATTTTTTTCAATTTCAAGTATAGTTCTTATAATTGAAATCAAAGGAGTAACACCACTACCAGCACCAATCAGAAAGTAAGTTTTATCATTATTCTCGTTCAAATCAATCGTAAAATTTCCTAACGGTGGCATTACGTCAATTTCATCGCCAACCTTTACTTTGTCAGTAATATAATTTGAAACAACACCTCCAACAACAGCTTTTACAGTAACAGTTGGGCTTTCATCGATTACCGGACAACTTGAAATTGAATATGACCTTCTTTCATCTTTTCCATTAATAAAAAAACGTATAGTTAGGTATTGTCCATGTTTATAATTGAAATTATGCTTTACTTCACTTGGTATTTCAAATCTAATCGAAACTGCATCTGATGTTTCTTTTTTTAATTCTTTTACTTTTAACTTATAAAATTGTAATGCCATTATTAATGTTTAATCGTATTTTAAGTATTTTATTTTTTTAATTTTTGTATTTACAACAATATTAAGTGTAAATTAATCAATATTTATAACATTCCCAATTCAAACTTTGCAACTTCTGACATTCTACTCATATCCCACGCAGGTTCAAATGTTAAAATAGCTTTGCAATTTAAAATTTCGGGTATTTCTTTAACTTTTTTTTCAACTTCAATTGGTATTCCACCAGCTTCTGGGCAATTTGGTGCAGTAAGAGTCATAAGTACAACTGCTTCTTTGCTATGAGTAATACTGATATCATAGATCAATCCTAATTCCCAAATATTTACAGGTATTTCTGGATCAAAAATAGTTTTAATTGCATCTTCAACTTTTTGTTCTAATTCAATTAATTCTGTAGGTGTTAATTTTTGAATTAGTTCATCTTCAGATTTAATTTCATCTTTTTTATCTTCTATAATTAATTCTTTGTTTGAAACATTATTATCTTCGTAATGAACATCATTAGTTATATTATGAGTTTTATTATCAATAAAACTTTGTTTAATTTGGTTAAATCTATCCAATTCTTCTTGCATTATTTGTTCTTCTGTGATTTCTTGATTGATACTTTCAAACTTTTTTTCGTTAATTATATTCATTTTATTTATTTTGATATTAACAACATAAAAATATTAAATAAGACCTATTTTTTTTCATTCAGTCGAAACTGGAATTTCTTTTGCTGCTTGACCCTTTTGGATAGCACTATGCAAAGTGTGCCAAGCAAGTCCAGCACATTTTACACGTGCAGGAAATTCTCTAACTCCAGCTAATACTATTAATTTTCCAAATTGTTCGGTATCAACTTCATCTTCAATTTTTGTAGTGATAACTTTTTGAAAATCTTCAAAAAGTTTATCAGCCTGCTGCGTAGTTTTACCTTTTACAAGTGTAGTCATTAATGAAGCTGATGCTTTAGATATTGCACAACCTGATCCATCAAACTTTACTTCTGTTATAATATTATCAGAAACTTTTATATACACATTATATTGGTCGCCACACAGTGGATTTTTACCTACTCCTACCAAGTCATAACCTTCCAATTCCCCATAATTTCTAGGGTTTTTGTTGTGGTCTAATATTACTTCTTGATAAAGTTGTTTGAGTTCTAAATTCATTATTTTTTATACTTTTTTAATTATCTAAGTTTTACAATTAAGCAAAAAACTTAATTATTTCTTTTAGTGAATTACACAAAATATCTATTTCATCTTTTGTATTATAAAATGAAACAGAAGCCCTTGTTGTTGCCGGAATTTTATATCTTCTCATAATCGGTTCTGTACAATGGTGTCCCGTTCTCACAGCCACGCCATACGAATCGAGCATACTCCCAATATCGTGTGGGTGAATATCTTTAACTACAAATGAATTAACAGAAACCTTACTTTTAGATGTTCCAATTAACTGAATTTCACTAATTTCTAAAAGTTTAGTAGTAGTATATTTTGTTAATTCATTTTCATAAGTATTTATATTATTTATACCTATGAAATTTAGATAATCAATTGCATAACCTAATCCAATAGCACCTTCAATATTTATAGTACCAGCTTCAAACTTAAATGGCAATTCATTGTAAATAGTTTCTTCGAAACTAACAGATAAAATCATATCACCACCGCCTTGGTATGGAGGCATAATATCTAACAAATTTTCTTTGCCAAATAATACACCAATACCAGTTGGAGCATATACTTTATGACCTGAAAAAACAAGAAAATCAACATCTAGTTTCTGTACATCAATTGGAATATGTTGAATAGATTGTGAAGCATCTAAAATAGTCATAATACCATAACTTTTAGCAAGTTCTACAATTCTATTAACATCATTAACTGACCCTAAAGTATTAGAAACGTGTACAAAAGAAATAAGTTTTGTCTTTTCAGTAATCAAACTTTCTAAGTGTTCATAATCTAATTCTCCTTCTTCAGAGATATTTACTACTTTTAGCTTAATTCCAAACTTTTTAGAAATCATTTGCCAAGGAACAATATTAGCGTGATGTTCCATAGTTGTAATGATTATTTCATCACCAGATTTTATCAAATCACCGGCTAATGAGTACGCTAATAAATTTATAGAATCAGTAGCACCTTTAGTAAAAATAACTTCAGAATTTGATTTTGCATTTATGAATTTCTGCACCTTAACTCTTGCATCTTCAACAGCTTCAGTTGCTAATTGACTAAGGGTATGGACTCCTCTATGAATGTTACTGTTATAATTTTCATAATAGTTTTTGATGGAGTCAATTACTAAATTTGGCTTTTGAGTAGTTGCAGCATTATCAAGATAAACTAGTCTTTTATCTCCAATATTTCTTGATAAAATTGGAAAATCTTGTCTAATTTTTTCTACATCAAATGTTATATTTAAAAGTTCACTGTTCAATTATTTAAATCCAAGAATATTTTTTACAAAATATGTAATAAAAATATAATTTTAGCAATTACAAAATGTTATAAATTATAGTTTAATTTTAATTTAATAATACTATTGATATAATTAACAATTTCATCGTTTTTCACTCTTTCAACCACATCTTCAGCAAATGCAAACAGCAGTAGTATTTTTCCATACTCTAAACCTATTCCACGTGCTTGAAGATAAAATAACGCCTCTTCGTCTATTTTTCCAGTAGATGCTCCGTGTGAGCATTTTACATCATCTGCGTAAATTTCTAATTCTGGTTTAGTATTCATCTTAGCGTTATCAGACAAAATTAAATTTTTGCTTGATTGATAAGCATTAGTTTTTTGAGCATCTTTTCTTACTAAAATTTTACCATTAAATACTCCAGTACTATTATCAAATAGAATAGTTTTATAAAATTCATTTGAATTACAATTTGGAGAATAATGGTCAACTTTTGTGTGATGATCAACTAAGTTATTATCATTTATTATACTTAATCCATTAAAATGAGATTCGCAATTATCTTCCAACAATATAGTTTTAAGGTTATTTCTTAAGAAGTTACCTGTCAAAGAAAACGTATTATTTGTATAAACTGAATCTCTTTTTTGATAAATATTTCCAAAATTAAAAATATTATTATTTTCAAGATTTTGAATTTTTGTATGAGTTAACTGAGAATTTTTATCAATAAATATTTCAGTTTTATTAAAACTAATTACATTTTCACTATATCCTATATAATTTTCGACCAATTCCAAAGAACTACCAGAATTTATTTTAATATAATTTCTATTTAGTGAAATGTAATTATCAAAGCTATCATCATATAAATAAATAACTTGGAGTATTTTATTTAAAGTACTTTTATTTGCTACTTCTATCAATAAGTTTTGAGTTGGAAATCCATCAAAAAGTAATTCAAATGGATTATCTTTAATAACTTCTTGTTTACTTTCTAATTTATGTAATTCTTGTAATTCACTGAAATATTTAATAGTTGTATCTGTTTCCTCAATTGAAAGATTCATTAAGTTCAAACCTTTTTCTAACTCAGATAAATTACTTAATTTTTCACAAAATAAACCATTTACAAACGTAATATGATTTGAATTTGACAAAATTATAGGTTTGATTTTTTCTTCTAATTTGCTTAATTCTAAATTGTTTAAATTATTATCGAAACTATATTTAAAATCACCTCTATTCAAAAATCCCAAATTAGTGTATTTCCACTCTTCATTTTTGACAGTAGGTAATCCCATTTGAGTAAATTTTTCTATAGAAACTCTCTGAAAAGATTTTTCCTCATTTTCAGAAATTCTATTATTTTTCAATTCATTAGTATCAAAAATATTTAATAATCTATTAGCGAAGTTCAATTTTTGAGTTTCCATTTTTAATATTTTTTAATAATTAGATTAATTTAAAAA
>JBEICW010000082.1:0-9857 GCA_040383785.1 Ignavibacteria bacterium
GCTGGACTCAAAATCCAGTGGATGCATAATCCGTGAGGGTTCGAGTCCCTCCTTCTGTACTCAATAAAAAGCCCATTTAAAAGAGTGGGCTTTATTTTTTTTATTTTAAAAATAACATTGTAATTATTAATGTAAATTATACTAATATCTTAAATTAAGAACTTGGTAAACTCCTTTTTCACCAAGTAATTCCACCTTTACTTTAACTTCTTTAATTTTCCATTTGAAACTTAACATTCCAAAACTTTTTTCTTTAATTTGCTGCCCAACTCTATGAGAGTTATATTCAATGTAATTTTTATTATCTGAGAAATTTAAACCACTTGATGTGATTTCGTAAATTGGATAATCAATATTAGGTAAATTGATTTTTGATATTTCGCTTTTTCTTCTATTTCCAGATAAAAATATTATTCCTTTGGGTTTAGTTTCGCTAATTATCTCAAACAATTTCTGTCTTGAATTCGGGAAATTCGCCCATTTTTCGTCTAATTGCTCTGTTGGAATTATTTGCAGATTAGAAACTATAATATTGATTCTTGCATCACTATGTTTTAATGTATTATACAGCCACTGCCACTGCTCTTTACCCAACAAATCGGCACTATCTTTTGGCATATATTTGGCAAATATTTTTGTAATATAATTGTTATGCATTTTATGGTTTAAGACATTGGAATCCAATTTATAATGTTCATATAAGTTTGGAAATAAACTTATATCAATTACTGTGTCTAAATTGTTATTTTTAATAGCATTAAATAAAGTATAGTGGTCTTTATTTTTTACTAAATCATAGTTGGGATTTGTTAATAATTGGTCTTGGAAAGTACGGGTATCAAGTAAAATAATTCTTATTTTTTTAAACTCTTCTCCTATTGTGTATGAACTATATATTCCATTTCGTTTTCTAATTGGAGCATTTTGTGGAATTTCCAAAAAGTCTAAAAATTCTTTTTTTGCTTTTGATTTATTTTTAAAATACTTATTACCATCTTCCATACCGTAATCATACTCATCCCAAATAGCTAAAATATTTTTCACAGAATCTAATAAATTTCTATAATTATTACTTACTGATAGATTGTAAAATTTCGCTTTTAATGACTTATTTTCATCTTTATCAGTAAAAATAGAATTTCCCATCCAAACCCATACATCGGGCTTTTTGGCGGCAATACTATCTAATACAACCAAACTTGAATCTAAATTTAATCCAGAGCCAAAAGCAATTTTATTGATACCCTTTGCTCTTTGATTTTCTTTATTGCAAGAATTGAGAGAAAATAGAAAAAAAAGACTAAAAGTAAGTAATAAAACCACTTTTAGTCTTTGTTTAAAATTGAAATATTTTATGTAATTGTGTAAATTCATATAAATACTTTCGGCACTATACATTAAATCTAAAGTGAATAACGTCTCCGTCTTTAACTGGGTATTCTTTACCTTCCATTCTGATTTTACCATTTTCTTTTAATTTTGCTTCTGTTTGATACTCAAATAAATCGTTGCAATGGTAAATTTCTGCTTTGATAAAGCCACGCTCGAAGTCTGTATGGATAACTCCAGCACATTTTGGTGCAAGCCACCCTTTGTGGAAAGTCCAAGCACGCACTTCTTTTTCGCCAGCAGTAAAGTAAGTATTCAAATCAAGCATCTTATAGCCCGCTCTGATTAATTTCGACAAACCAGATTCTTCTAACCCTAAATCATTCAAAAACTCTAATTTTTCTTCTTCAGTTTCTAAAGTTGCGATTTCAGATTCAATTTTAGCACAAATTACAACTACTTCTGAATCGTTTTTCTTAGCGTGTTCTTTAACTAATTTTACATATTCATTATCTTCTGTAAGTGAGTTTTCATCTACATTACAGCAATAAATTTGTTTCTTTTGAGTAATCAAATGTAAATCTTGGATTATATCTAATTGCTCTTCGTCCAAATTCATACTTCTAACAGCTTTGCCTTCGTCTAAATTTACTTTAAGCATTTCTAAAATTGGCTCTGATTGTTTAGCTTTGTCCGATACCTTCTTGTCAGACGAACGGATAAACTTCGGCAACATTTGAAGGCGCTTATTAACCGTTTCTAAATCGGCGTAAGCAAGTTCTAATTCTATAGTTTCAATATCATTCAATGGGTTAATTTTGCCCTCAACGTGAACGATATTTTCGTCATCAAAACATCTTACAACATGAACAATTGCACCCACTTGCTTGATATTACCCAAAAATTGATTACCAAGCCCTTCGCCTTTAGATGCACCTTTTACAAGTCCTGCAATATCAACGAACTCAACAGTAGTTGGAATTAATTTTTGCGGTACGATGAATTGAGAGATTTTTTTGAGTCTTTCGTCTGGCACATCAACTATCCCAATATTTGGGTCAATAGTACAAAAAGGATAGTTTGCTGCCTCTGCCGGTGCAGATGTAATTGCTGAAAAAAGAGTGGATTTACCTACGTTTGGAAGTCCTACAATACCAATATTTAACGACATTTTTTACCTTAAAATATAATTCTATTAATTTTCAATTTAATTCATAAAGAATATTATCAATTTGTTTTTTTGAATTAACAAAAAGTACAACTACAAATTTAACATATTTTAAGATAAAGAGTTATTTTTAATGAAAATTAAATTCAAATAATGCGTTGAAATATTTGTCACAATTTAGACTTTTTTATTTTTTTTGTTTCAAATTCAGTGTAATATTTTTTATCTACTATCAACATTCCAAAAGATTCACCATATTCTTTTCCAATATGTTTATGGTGCATTTTATGTGCATAAATTAGAGTATTCAAATAGTCATTATTTAATTTTTCAAAAAGCAACTTACGTAATTTTTTGAATCTATTATGAATCAATACCTCATGAACCAAAAAATAAGCTATGCCGTATAACAAAATACCCAAACCAACTGCAGTTAAATAATTTATTTGGTAAATCATACCAAACATTATAAAAAGCCAACTTGGAATTGCAAATATTAAGAAGAAGGTATCGTTTTTTTGAAAAAAGCCAGGTTGAGTATTATGATGGTCAAAATGTAAGTTCCAAAGAAAGCCATGCATAACAAATTTATGCATAAACCAAGCCATAAACTCCATAAACCAAAAAGTTATTATAACTACCAGACTACTAAAAATAATTTCCATTGCCATTTTTATTATTGATTATATGAATCGAAATAGACGTTTCCACAATCGTTATATTTAATTGCTATTTTTTTAAGTTAGATTATCTTTTCACTATTTGCTATATATGTTATATTTGCAATATTTGCACTCATTTCTTCTTTCTTTTAAAAAAACTTCACGGCATTTCACGATTTTCACTTTTTTTTTCTTTTATAAAAAGACATCTCCCAAAGGGGAAAGATTTATATGGGGTTTCTTTGTCATGTGAGACGCTTGATTTACTAAAAGTTCAAAATTTAATCTAATGTTAATGGCACTTGAAATAATCAAATGGCATTTCGCAGTTATTACAATGATACAATGATTTACATGCAGTTGTGCCAAAAAAACTTATCATTGTAGTATCTTTGGATTTGCAATGAGGACACATTATTATTGGGTTTTCGTTAATTACATTAAATAAACTATCTGAGGAATTCCCTACTGGTGGCGAAATTTGTGATTCCAATAGTCGCCCTTTTGCACCTTCGGTCATCCAATCAGTAGTCCAAGCTGGTGAAAGTCTATGAGTTAAAATAATATCGCAGGTATAATACTTTTTTAGCTCTTTACGAATATCATCATTTATTACCTGGATTGCTGGGCAACCAGAGTAGGTAGGTGTAACTATTACTTCAATAGAATTTTCATTAACGATTATATCTCTTAAAATACCCATATCAATTACGGACATAGTTGGGATTTCTGGGTCCTTTACATTCTCCAAAATATCCCAAACTTTCTTTTCTTCTCTAGGCAGAGAATCTAAATATTCTTTGTCAATTTGTAAGTTTTCTATTACCATTGTGAGTTAGGATAAGCCCTCGGTATATATTGCATTTCTGCTAAGATATGACCTAAATATTCTGTATGGCGACCATTTCTGCCACCGGTTTGCATAAACGTATCTAAAGTTTGTTTTGGCAAGTTAGCTTCTGTTAGTATAATGTTAACTAATTCTAACCATTCCGATTTTAATAAATCCAAATTGGGTGCTGTATTACTAATTACTAAACTTTTACTAACTTCATCCATTTCAAATAATTCACCAGAATACATCCAAAGATATTCTAATGCATCATTAATTTTTGCGTTACTTTCTTCAGTTCCATCACCTAATCTCAAGACCCATAATTTAGTATGTCTAAAGTGATACAATGATTCTTTATATGATTTTGCTGCAATAGATGACAATCTTTCATCGCTACTTTTGCTTAATTCACGTTGAAATAATAAATCAAATGAATCAAATAAAAATTGTCTGATAGTTATATAAGCAAAATCAGTATTATCCTGTTCACTTAACAAAACATTTTTGAAGTGTCTTTCACCTCTAAAAAATACTAAATCATCAGCAGTTTTACCATCATTCATTAATTCAGCAGCGTATTCATAAATTGAAGTTGCCTGCCCTATCAAATCTAATGAAGTATTGGTGATGGCAATATCCTCTTCTAACATAGGAGCATGTCCACATAATTCAGCCAATCTTTGTCCTAAAATTAGTCTATCATCAGCTAATCTTAGGCAGTACTCAATTAAATTTTTGTTTGGATTATTTTCAAAATTCATATTTTTTTTTATAATTACAAATGATAAACAAATTAATCTATATAGAAAAATTTAATGAATATCTACGCTCACCCCTTTAGGAATTTTGTAGAAATTTGGGTGTCTATAAATTTTATCATTACCTGGGTCGAAAAAAGGTCCCATATCTTCTGGAGTACTCGAGATAATGGCTTCTGCAGGGACTACCCATATTCCTACAACACTTCCTCTTCTAGAAAATACATCTCTTGCATTTTGAATTGCCATTTCTGCATCCGCAGCGTGAACATTACCAACATGTTCATATGGTTTGCCAGTTTTTGATTGACAAAATACTTCCCAAATATTCATTTGTGTATCATTTCCCATTTTAAACTCAACTTTATTTCAATTTTTAATTTCAAATAAGTAAACATTAATTATTTATGCTACTTTAATCGCATTTTTCTTTGCTGCATAAGCCATTGCAGCTTCTCTTACCCACAATCCTTTATCGTTTGCTTCTTTACGCGCTTTTACTCTTAATTTATTCATAACTCCATTTCCTCTAACAACATCATTAAATTCATTCCAAACTATTTCAGTAAAGTCATAGTTTTTAGTTTCAGGATTAAATTTCAGATTAGGGTCAGGAATAACCAATCCTCTTGCTTCAGCTTGAGGGATTGTTTGGTTAATAAATCTTTGTCTAAGTGAATCATTACTTTCAATTTTGATTTTCCATTTCATAGCTAATTCACTATGTGGACTATCTTTATCCGATGGTCCAAACATCATCAATGATGGCCACCACCATCTGTTTAGTGCGTCTTGAGCCATTTCTTTTTGTTCTTCTGTGCCATTGCATAATGTTGCAATACTTTCGTATCCTTGTCTATTATGGAAGGCTTCTTCCTTGCAAATTCTTACCATTGCACGAGAATAAGGTCCATATGAAGTGCCCATCAAACTAACTTGATTTACCATTGCAGCACCATCAACTAACCAACCAACAGCACCCATATCAGCCCAACTTAAAGTTGGATAATTAAATATACTTGAGTATTTTGCTTTGCCTGAATGTAAATTATCTAAAAGTTCTGTTCTATCTATACCTAGAGTTTCAGCAGCATTATAAAGATACAAACCATGACCCGCTTCGTCTTGTACCTTTGCTAAAAGTACAATTTTTCTTCGTAAACTTGGAGCGCGAGTAATCCAATTTCCTTCAGGCAACATACCAACTATTTCAGAATGTGCATGCTGTGAAATCATCCTAATTAGATTTTTTCTATATAATTCGGGCATCCAATCTTTAGGTTCAATTTTTTCTCCAGCAGAAATTTTTGCCTCAAATTCTGCTAATCTTATTGGATCTTCATTAAGTATAATTTCTTTCATTTTTTTTCCTGAACATTTAAATACTTTTAAAAAATAAAAATTCTATATGTTGATATTAACTAAAAGATAAATTTTTAGTAAAATTTTCATATCTATTTTTGATGTATCATAATACAAAATTAACAAATAAATATTTTATTTAACTAATAATAATTTAAAGAAACACTATTAATATCCAAATTTACTCAAATCTATAATTTTTGTAACATTTTGTGTTGCAAATTAAATTATATTTTAATTTAATTTTCAAAAGAAACACTATAAAACTTTAGGAATCTCTTTCCAAAACTTCCAGTCAAAGTTATGAAATCTTTAAAAATATTTTTTTTATATGAACAAATAGCGTAATCTATAATGAGTTAAATGGACAGCTCGCGACCTTTTTATTTAAAAATAAAAAATGTAAAATTGAAATTTTGCAATTTTTACATACCTCTACGGTATTTACCACCAACTTCGTATAATACTTTTGTGATTTGTCCCATAGAGCAAACTTCTACTGCATTTAAAAGTTCAGCAAAGATGTTGCCTTTTGAAATCGCAACTTCTCTAACTTTTTGCAGTGCTGCTTCTGCTTTGTCTTTGTTTTTCTCATGGAATGCATTTAATGTTACCAAACGACTTCCTTTTTCTTCTTCGGAAGCACGAATAACTTCCATTTTGTCGTATACATTTGTTGGATTAGCAGCCAAGAATGTATTTACACCAATTACTGGATATTCGCCAGTTTGTTTTTGATATTCGTAGAACATAGATTCTTCTTGTATTTTAGAGCGTTGGTAGCCAGTTTCCATAGCACCCAATACTCCTCCACGGCGAGATAATCTCTCGAATTCTTCAAGAACAGCTTCTTCAACCCAATCTGTTAATAAGTCAATTATGAATGAACCTTGATTTGGATTTTCGTTTTTAGCAAGACCAAATTCTTTAGTTAAAATTAATTGAATTGCCATACTTCGTCTTACAGATTCTTCAGTAGGTGTTGTAACTGCCTCATCATAAGAGTTTGTATGAAGTGAATTACAATTATCATAATATGCCAAAAGTGCTTGTAGAGTAGTTCTAATATCATTAAAATCAATCTCTTGTGCATGAAGTGAGCGACCAGAAGTTTGGATATGGTATTTTAATCTTTGGGATTTATCATTTGCATTATATCTATTTTTCATTGCAACAGACCATATTCTACGGGCAACTCTTCCAATTACAGAATATTCTGGGTCCATTCCATTCGAAAAGAAGAATGAAAGGTTAGGGGCAAAGTCATTTACATTCAATCCACGTTTGATAAAATATTCAACATAGGTAAATCCATTTGCTAAAGTAAATGCAGTTTGCGTTATAGGATTTGCACCAGCTTCTGCTATATGATAGCCACTAATTGATAAAGAATAGTAGTTTTTGATAGCATTTTTAGAAAGATATTCTTGCAAATCGCCAATTAATTTCATTGCGAAATCAATCGAAAAGATAATAGTATTTTGCCCTTGGTCTTCTTTGAGCATATCCGCCTGAACTGTGCCACGCAATTTGCGGAATGTATCGAGCTTTAGATTTTCTCTTTGTTCAGCAGTAACGTTTTCAGTTGCTTCTAATTTAATTAATTCACGTTTGTATGCAGTCATAAAGTAGAATGCAACCATAATTGGTGCTGGTGCGTTAATTGTCATTGATACGGAAGTCAAAGGGTGTGTTTGGTCAAATCCACCTAATAGTACATCCATATCGTCAATTGTGCATATTGATACTCCAGCTTCGCCAATTTTTCCATAAATATCAGGTTGAACGGCAGGATCTTCTGCATAAAGTGTAATACCATCAAAAGCTACTGAAAGTCGTTTTGCAGCATCGTTCTCTGATAAATAGTGAAATCTTTTGTTTGTTCTTTCTGGACTACCCTCACCTGCAAATTGACGTTTTGGGTCTTCGGTAGTTCGTTTAAAAGGAAAAACTCCAGCAGTAAATGGGAATTCACCTGGGAAATTTTCTTTGTAATAAAATCTTGTTAATTCAAACCAAGAGCGATAAGTTGGCGGTGCAACTTTAGGTATTTTTGTACCAGATAAACTTTTGGTAAATAACTCAATATTGATTTTTTTGCCTTGAATTTCGTATTCTGTTGAATCTTGCAAAAAAGTTTGAGATTTTACATCAATATTTGTCAAAAACTTGCGAGTTTCTTCGGCTAATTGAGACCATAAATTATCATATTGCTCTTGTAATATTAATTTTAAATTAGTATCTTCAATTATCTCAATAGTATTTTTTAGTGAATATACTTTATTTGCTAATTCCGCTTCTGATAATGCTTTCTCGTGATATGCTTTTACTGTATTTGAGATTTCAGCAAGATATGCCACTCTATTGTTGTCAATTAAACCCGAATCTCTTTCTAATTTTGTAGGTAATAGATTAATCAAATCTTGATTTAATTGATACTCTCTAAATTTCTTAGAAATTAGCAAATTTAATAAATCTCTGAAAAGTCTATTTACACCAGCATTATTGAAATGATTTGCAGAACATCCGTAAACATTAATTTCTAATTCGTCAAGTGTTTTGGTTTTGTCAATATCAAATTTTTTAGTTCTTAATTGATTAATCATTACTTCACGGTAGGCGTCTTCAGACCCTCTTTTCTCAAACTTATTAATTGCAATAAAGTCCGCAATGTCTAACATATCAATTTTATCTAATTGAGATGGTCCTCCAAATTCTGCTGTCATCACATAAAGTGAATGATCAGTTACATCAGCGACTTTGCTATTTGCTTGACCTATTCCACTTGTTTCTACGAATATTATATCAAATCCACCAGACTTAAGTACTGAAATTGCATCTAAAATACTTTCATTTACTTCATTTTCGCTACTACGAGTTGCAAATGAACGGAAATATACTCTATCATTATAAATTTGATTATATCTAATTCTATCACCTAATAATGCACCTTGACTTCGGCTTTTAGTTGGGTCAATGGCTAATACACCAATAGTAATGTCTTTGGTAAATGTAATAAATCTGCCAATAATTTCATCAATAAGTGAACTTTTTCCACTACCACCAGTGCCAGTAAAACCAAGAACAATAGACTGATTTTTATTGTGTTTTTGATATGTATTTCTAATATTTTCAATCAAACTACTTTCTAATTTGACTTCTTCAAGGTAAGTTAATTGTCTTGAAATTTCGTAATGATTTTTGGTGTTGTTAGATGATATTAATTTTTCGTCAATTTCATTTAATATATTTGGCTTACCTTCTGCTTTTGTATCTTTAATTCTTTGAATAATATCATCTGCAATCCCATCTATTCCAATTTTTTGTCCATCAGTTGCGTGATATATTCGAGTTACACCATAATTTTCTAATATATCTATTTCGTTTGGAAGTATTACACCGCCCCCACCACCAAATATCAAAATATGGTCAGCATTATTTTCTTTTAGCTTATCAACGATATATTTAAAATATTCATTATGTCCGCCTTGATAAGAACTAATAAGTATTGCATCAACATCCTCTTGCAAGGCAACTGTAACAACTTCATTTACAGACCTATTATGTCCTAAATTAATTACTTCGGCACCACGTTTTTGAAGTAATCTTCTGAATAAATTAATAGAAACGTCATGACCATCAAATAATGCTGCTGCTGTAACTACTCTTATACTTTGCATATTTTTTATTTAACTCTTTAATTTTTTTTATTTCTATTATAATTTTTTATTTAAATATTATTA
>JBEICW010000083.1:0-9838 GCA_040383785.1 Ignavibacteria bacterium
ATTATTCCCCTTAAAATTAGAAATATTATCTTTCAAAAATAATCCAACTTCAGTATTTACAACACGAAATTCTATTTCAGAACGATTATAACCATCATCAAAAACAATATTAATTGAAGAAGTATCTGTTGTAAAGCAACTTACAATTTCCATACCTTCTAATTGTTTCAAATCTTGTGATAATTTATAAACTAAAAGTGGGTTATTTATCATTTAAAATTAATTTCCATTTTTTACTAATTTGAGACTTTAATTTTAAATATTTAATTCATGTTAAATCTTATCACAATTCTTCTATCCAATTTTTTTCCTTCTTCAGTATTTGGATTTGAATACGGAATAGTATTACCAAATGTTTGGAATTTGATTTGCTTTTTGGGAATACCATTTTCAGTTAGGTATTCTATAACACTATTTACTCTAAGGTCTGCCCTCAAAGAATTTTCTATTTTGGTTCCAGTGTCGTCTGAATGCCCTTCTAAATTGATCATATATCGAGACTTAAAGTTGTCATCTTTTTCATTGACAAAACTTATTATCAAGTCCAAATAATCTTTTAATTTGGGTGTAATTACATAATCCTCTGGCTTTTCATACCAAAAAATTTGTGACTCACCAGGTATAATCTTCACCAAACCTTGATTTGAATTACTTTCTGGAGTAGAAGTGCATGAAGCTAATAAATATGCTAAAGCAGAGAAAAATGCCATAAATAATATATAATATCCAACTAAAGTTGAAAATTTTATGATTTTAGTTTTATTCATAATTGATATAATTTAAAAAGGTATTTAAAATGAGTAATCTAAAAATAGTAAAAAATTGTTATTATTTATAGATGGATAAAAGTTAAAATTTATAGACGATACAATTACATAATTATAATATTTAATGTGTAAATGTTTTATTGGTTTTAAATTTATAATTCTAAGTGTCATTATTTTTTGAGATATTTGCACACTTTTTCGTGAATAAACAAAAACTTCACGATATTTCACGGTTTTTAGCAGTTTTTTTATTTTTTCAATGAACTTCTTTATTATTAACTATTCAGAATTTATAGTTAAACATTGTTTTTTTATTACGTTTTTATTACGTATTTATTGTGCAAATATTCGAAATGGGTCAATACCTTTGTCCATTACAATAAAAAAAGGACTGGAAAATCCAGTCCTTTTTAACAAAAGTTTTTAGAATAAAATTCTAAAAATTATTTTTTAGCAGGTGCAGCAGTTGCAACTTTTTCAGCAAATTTATCTGCTGCAATTACATTAATACCATTTCTTACACTTGAAGTACCAAATACTTCTAATTCTTTATCTGCCATTTTAGCTAATTTTTTAGCAGCCATACTTCCATCTGCATTCATAATAAAATTAACTTTTGCTTTTTTGCCTTTTCCAGATACAATAACTAAAGTTTGACCTTTGTCTACTAATCCTTCTGCTGTTTTCACATCTAAAGCAACTTCTTTACCTAGCATTACATCAGCCAAACTTGCCACTTTACCAGTGATAATTGGTTTTGGAGCTTTTGGAGTTTTTTGAGCAATTGCTTCAGAATTATTAGCTACAAATAACAATGAAATTGATAATAATACTGCAAATAATAAATTTTTCATGTTTTTATTTTTTAATTGTTTTTAAATTTGTTTTAAATATTTTGAATATTATAGTGTTCTAATTTTTGTAATTACTTACGATTTAGAATCTTGCGTAAGGAACACCTTTTACTTTTTGGTAAGAAACTACACATTCTAAATAAGAATCATCGCCAGTTCCTTGTAAAAATTTATTTGCAACTTTTTTAACTAATACTTTAGCATAGTTATAACCAGTAGTGCTATTAACTCTAACAACTAAAACAACACCTTTATCTTGACCAGAATATTTTGCATCATTTAAATTTACTACTTTAGAAGTAAAATTAAATGAATTTAAAGTAGCACCTAAGAAAGCATCATTTAAGCTATTTGCAAAAATATCTACATCAGCAATTTGTGTTTCTCTTGGTGCGCCAGCATTATAAGTATATTTAGTTTGTGCAGCAGCAGAACCAAATTCTAATGCACCATCAGTAGTATATAAACAGAATTGCCAATCAGGTGAAGAAGCAATTTTGAAAATAGTTGGAGCACCTTCAGTTTCATCAAATAAACTTAAACCACTACCAAATTGAGATTGAGTACCATATACTCTAATTGGCACTTCATTAGCAGTTTCATCAAATCTTGAAGCTGGAGACCAGCTAATTGAAGCAGCAGCAATACTTACAGCGTTTTTAGCTTCAGCATTATATTTACCTCTAATTTCAAAAGTATATACTGTACCTTGAGTTAAGCCTTTAATTTCATAAGGAGTTGCATTTTTAGCAATTGCAACTGGTGCTAATGGTGCGCCACCTTGCTCTGACATAATTAATTCATAACCAGCAAAAATTGCTTTACCTTCATCTTCAGATGGAGTCCAAGTTAAGTGAACAATAGAGTCTGTTATAGAAGTTGCTTTAATTGCTGTTGGAGCAACTGGATTAGGATCGCCTACATAAAATGTAACCTGATTAGATGTTGTAGCACTAACTACTTGTATGTAAGTAGCAGTGTTACTTGGTGTAATTGTACCAGGAACTTTGATAATAATTTTATCATCAGCCCATGTAGTATTAGTTGCAGTTACTTCAGTAGTACCAACCATTACTTTGTATGTAGCTAATTTTGTATCGCCAAAGTTACTACCATTGATTGTTACTTCACCACCAGGTAAAGCAATAACATTAGATAATGATGTGATTTCTGCATCACCTGATGTTAGAGTATCTTCTTCACAAGATACGAAAAACAAAGAAGAAAAAACTATCATTGCTAAGAACAAAGATATTTTTTTAAACATAATAATTCCCCTAATAGAAATGTGAATAATAATATAATTAAAAATAATTAAATAAAAAGTTGATTTTCATATTTAACTAACTACAAAAATAATGAATTTCAAGTTAAAATTAAAGTAATTTAATTTTTGATTTTTTTATTTCTTATAGACTTAAAGTGATACATATAATTTTAATTGTTGATATTTTTTTAAGAAATTAGGTTTAGATAAAGTTTTATAAACATTTCATTTATAAAAAAGACATGTTAATTTGAATAATATTAACCATTAAATATTATTTAAATAATTATTTGAACATAATTAAACATAAATTTAATAGAATTTAATACTTAACAAAAGGTATTTTCTCTAATTCATATTTTATATCTTATTGCATTTTAACAAGTTATAATTGACAATATTTAGATGTATGATTTTCGGCTCAACTATTGTATAATTATTTCTGATGTTAATATACCTTTATCAAGATATTATGTTTTGTTATTATTATCTTTATTGGTTTTTAACAAAGGAAATTAATATTAATAAAATTTAAAAATTATAAAAACTATAATTTAAAACAGTTATGAAAATTAAGTTTGATATTTATTTGTACACAATAGCTACCCTAATCTTTTTGGGAATTACTTTCAATTCGTGTAGTCCTGTTAGGACAAACTTATCTAAAAAAGAAGCAGTTAGCAAAGATAAAAAGCCAAAAATAAAAAAAACAGCAGTCAAAAACCAATCAGATTCGGAATTAATTAGCGACAAGCCAGAAGGTTTGTTTGATTTTGAAAATCGCAATTCAAACGACAATTCAAATTCTGAAAATGATATTGACTATAGCGGTTTAGACACTAATGTAGTTGTTTATCCACCAGTACGCTCCAATTCTGTAACTCTGTTTGATTTGGATAAAGAATTTGATTTTACTCCTGAATTTCAAAAAGCTGTTTTGGAATTTGATGTAAATTTTATTGATAAAGCTTGTAATAAATTTGACTTTTTTGCAAGTACACTCAATCCAACTGATACCTTGTATTTTGAGTCTTTATTTTATAAAAGTGAGTGCCTGATAGCAAAACAAGAATATAAAGAAGCAGAAAAAATATTAAATCGAATTTTAAGAAACGAAGATGCACCTTCTAATATTATGCAAAAAACATTAGTAAGGATTGGTCATTTGTATTGTGTGAATAATAAACCTGAAATGGCAGAAATGGCATTTGAAAAATTAATGAATGATTATCCAAAATCAAAGTTAATAAAATTAGCAAATTGCGAATCTGTAAAAATTACAAAAAAATAAGAATTTTCAAAAATCCAAAATTATGTTAAAAATCATAAATTCAAATAGAATTTAAAGAAATTACATTTTTGAACGATGTACACATGATATTATCATAATTTTATGACGATAAGTGTTGATAAATTTTAAAAATGAAATTTAAATAGTCATTAATATGACTACAAAACTTGAAAAATAAATATATATTAATTAAATTAAGGTAACGATATGAAACTAAATACGAATAATAAAATTCCGAGTTTCAATCTAAGAAATATTATAAACTCTGATAAAAGTTATAATAGTAATTCTAGCAATATAGTAAACAAACTAAATTTAGTAATTCTAACTTTGGTTTGTGTTTTTTTATTTGATACTATTTCGGTATATTCAAATTGGGTAGAAAAAACTACTGGAACTACTAAAAATTTAACATCACTTCATTTTAGAAAAACGAGCCAAGTTGCCTATGCTGTTGGAGAGAGTGGTGTTGTGATTCGTACTGCAAATGAAGGCGAAACTTGGGCTGAAGTTAGTGGAGTTCCAACTAATAATAAACTTAACTCAGTGTTTTTCACGAGTGATAATACTGGATTTGTTGCCGGTGATACTGGAGTAATTTCAAGAACAATAAACTCTGGTACTAATTGGACTACTCAATCAAGCAGAACAACTAATAATATTAATGGTATTTACTTCAAAGATGATAATAATGGCTTTTATGTAGCAAATGGTGGTGAATTACGCTCTACTACTAATGCTGGCACTACTTGGTCTTCTACAAATTTATCTCCAACAAGTAACAATCTTACTTCAATTACATTTCCAAGCAGTAGTATCGGCTATGCGGGTGGAGGTAATGGAACTATTTTAAAAACTACAAATGGTGGAACTTCTTGGAGTTTGATTTCAAATAGTTTTACTTATGATATTAGTTCAATTGCATTTTTTGATGATACAACTGGAGTAATGTGTACTTTTGGTGGAAGAGTTTTACGTACAATTAATGGTGGAACATCTTGGATTAATGACCAAAGATTAACTTCTGATTCTCTATTTTCGGTTACTTATAGTACTGATAGAAATAGAATATACTTAGCTGGAAATTCAGGTTCGTTATATGTTTCTACCAATGCTGGAGTTAATTGGTCGTATCAACCAAGTATAATTACTAATTACAGAGCAGTAGCATTTACGAAATTAAATACTGGATTTTTAGTTGGTGGAAATGGCAAATCACTAAAAACAACTAATGGCGGTCAAAACTTTCCTAAAACATTAGAATTATTAACCCCAAATGTTAATTTAAACTTGACTGTCGGACAAGATTATGAAATAAAATGGAACTCGAGCAATATTGAAAATATGGTAGTGCAATATTCTACAAATAATGGTACAAATTGGACTACAATTGGAGTAGTGGTTGCCGTTAATCAAAAAGTAAATTGGGTTGTACCAAATGTATTTACTACACTTGGTAAAGTTAGAATTTATGATGCTGCCAACCAAACAATAGCCGATACTTCAAGCGGTTTATTAACTATAGATAATAAAACTTTAACTCTAACAAGTCCAAATGGTGGTGAATCATTTAATACTAATAGCAGCCAAAGTATCAATTGGACTTCACAAAATATAGAAAATATCAAAATTGAATACAGTTTAAATAATGGTAATTCATGGACGAATATTATAAATTCTACTCCTGCAGCTTCTGGTAGTTACGCTTGGACTGTACCTAATATTTCAAATACAGTAAATACTGCAAGAGTTAGAATTTTAGATGTTGAAAGTAATACCAAAGCCGATACATCAAATAATGTATTTACTATTCAAGCACCGACATTAACTTTAAATCTGCCGAGAAATTTTGATACAATTCAAGCATCAACAAACTATAATATTAGTTGGTCAGCAAATAATAGTCCGAATGTTCATATTTTATTATCATTAAATAATGGTATGACTTATGATACATTAGCCAAAAATTTAACTTCAAATAGTAATAATTTTATTTATAGTTTTGTAAACCAAAATGTAGATAAAGCAAAAATTAGAATTGAAAATGCAAATAATAATTCAATATTTGCAGAAACTTTAGATTTCTTTGTAATTAGAGCAATACCAATACTACTTACTTACCCAAGAGGTGGAGAAGAATTTGTAGTTGGTTTGCCACAACGAATTACTTGGGATAGAGTTGGTGTAAATTTTGTCACTGTTGATTTTTCAATAAATAATGGCACAAGTTGGACAAATATTATCAAAGACTTCCCAGCTAACAATAATTCTTATGATTGGGTAGTTACCGATAATCCGTCACAAAATGCAATAATAAGAATTTACAATGCTGATGGTGATAGAATTTATTATGACACAGTAAATGCACCTTTCAAAATAGTTAAATTAAAACTATTATCTCCAAATGCTAATGCTGACGTTTATGCAAATAGCAATTTTAATATCGCTTTTGATGCAAAATTCACGGGTAGTCTAAAATTAGAATTTTCTGCTAATAATGGTGTAAATTGGACAAATATTGCAAATAATATCTCACCAGAAACTAATCAATTTACTTGGAATGTAGGCAGTGAGCCTGTACAAAATGCTAAAATTAGAATAATTAACAATTCAAATTTAGCAGTTAGGGATTCTGTTAATTTTAATATTGTTGTGCCAAGTTTGGCAATCACAAAACCAAATGGCGGAGAGTTCTATCAAGTTGGAAGACGTAGAATGATAGAATGGAATAGCAGTTTTGTTAATAAAGTAAATATTCAATTTTCAACAAACAGCGGATTATCTTGGCAAAATATTGTTTCAGGATTTGATGCAAGTAGCGGTAAATTTAGCTGGATGGTGCCTCATTTACCAAATAATAATTCTTTAATTAGAATTATAGATGCCGATAGAGCAAATGTTAATGATGTAAGCAATGGATTTTTTACAATTACAACTGAAAGAGTAGATTTACTAACTCCAAACGGTACAGAGGTAATTTACACTAATCAAATCAGACAAATTAAATGGTCTGCTCCATCTGCTTCTAAAGTTGATTTATTGATTTCAAGAGATAATGGAATAAATTGGTCAGTAATTGCAAGTAATCTGAACGTAAGTCCTAATACATATAATTGGACTGTTCCTAATATTCCATCTGCTCAAGCATTATTAAAAGTTAGAGATGCACAAAAGCCAGACATTGAAGATGAAACAGACAAAACTTTTGAAATAGTAGGTTTGGCACTAACGACACCTAAAAATACAAATGAAAAATGGATAGTTAATAATAATTATCAAATCAAATGGGCAAGCCATAGAGTAGGTGCAGTTAATTTACAATATAGTATCAATAATGGAACATTTTGGACAGATATAGTTAAAAGCTACCCTGCTGGTGCTGGTTTTTATACTTGGAATATTCCAAATCAACCAACTTTAACTGCTAAAATTAGAATTTTTGACCCTCAAAATACTTCTTTTGCAGATACAACTACAACGCCATTTACTATCACAGGTTTAGTAATCACAAGCCCTGCTGGTGGCGAAGATGTATTAATTGGAGATGATATTTCGGTAACTTGGAATAGTAATAATATTGATAATCTAAAAATCGAATTAACTACAGATAATGGTCTTACTTGGAATACGTTAGAGGCATTTTATCAGGCAGTAAGTGGTAGTTATACTTTTAGAGTTCCAGAAAGTCCATCTAATAGATGTAGAATTAAAATTAGTTCGGTAGAAGATACAACGTTTTCGGACATAAGTAATTTATTTACAATCAAAGGTAATGGAGTTGTAGTAAAATCACCAAATGGTGGTGAAGTTTATCAAATTGGAAGTACTCAAATTATTAGATGGAGTAGTGCCAATGTAGCAAGTGTAAACTTATATTACTCCCCTACTGGCGGAGCTAACGTAGGTTGGGTTGGAATTGCTAATAATTTAAATCCAAATTTAAAACAATTTAGTTGGACAGTCCCTGACAATCCATCTACTGAATATAGAATCAAGATTACTGATGCACAAAATGAAGAAATAAGCGACTTATCTGATGCTAATTTCACTGCAAAAGGTGTTGGTTTTAAACCACCAACTTCATGGAATGTAGTCACTTATACTGGTGCAAATTCTACGATAATTATCCCTTCATCGGCAAGAGTTACATTAGGTTCGAGAAATATTGATACAAATGACGCAATTGGTATATTCTACAAACGTGGAAATATTGAATATTGTGCTGGTTCTATTATTTGGAAATCTTTAACTGGTAATAAAGCAATTACTGTTTGGGGAGATAATACACTTACTCCAATCAAAGACGGAATGGAAACTGGCGATTCTTATATTTTCAAATTCTGGGACGGAAAAGAAGGTAAAGAGTATTATGCTGCTGCAACCTACTCTACTGGTACGAACTTTTACTCAAATGATGGAATTAGCCAAGTTAGTAGCTTATCTTCAAGTAAATCATTAAACATAAATTTAGGTGCTAATCAATGGACTTTGATGTCATCTAATTTACTTCCTGCAAATTCTGACTGGAAAGTTATAACTGCAGCTATTCAAGATACATCTTTTAGAATTAAAGATGATAGTGGTAAATTATATTACCCAGGTCAAGGAATTGCAGATTTAGTTTCTTTAGAGATGAAAAGTGCTTATTTGATGTATGTAAATAATCCAACTACATTATCTATAAGTGGCTCTGATGCACAACTTAATTTTTATGATTTTGTATTAAATACTGGTAGATGGTATTTTATGTCTTATTTACCACAAATAAGTCAACCAATTGCTACAGTATATAATGCAATAAATACAAGAATAATATTAGTTAAAAACCCTGCTGGTCAAGTATATTACCCAACTTTAGGAATTAATGAAATTGTAACAATGAAACCAGGTGAAGGATATAGAATTGCAGTTAATCAAAATTTAACATTTAGATATCCTACTCCTACATCATCAATTTTTGTAAATACTCCAAATACTGGATTTATAAATAATAATGACGACAACAATGGTAAGTCTATAGAAAACAAAATTTTATCATCAGATGGTAAAACAAAATTCTATAAAAACAATTTCAGAACTACAGGAAATTCTGCTGTGTGGATAATTTCTGCTAAAGAATTTGAAAATAGTGACGAAATAGGAGTATATACAGATAAAGGGCTTTTAATAGGTTCTGGTTTGGTAAAAGACGGCAAAGCATTTGTAACAGTTTGGGGTGCAAGTGGCGAAGTCGGAATTGAGATTGATGGTGCTAAAGAAGGACAGAATTTAAAATTAGTTCTATGGAAATCTGATAAAAAAATTGAATATGATATGGAAGTTGTAGCCAAAGCAAACATCATTACTGGTGGTTTGGCTGAAAAGTTTCTATTCTACGAACAAGATGCTGTTTGGCATATAGAAGCTAAACGTGGCGAAATCTATAGTTCTACTGAAGAAGAAATCAACTACACAAATGACAATACAATAAATATTTATCCGAATCCAACTAAAGATGAAATTCAGTTAAGTAGAGTTCTTTCCCAAATCAATTTAGATAAAGACGTTACAAAAGTAATGAGTTTGGAAGTAATTTCAAGTACTGGCAATGTGGTTTTAAAATTGAAAAACCAAGAGTATTTTGACAATCAATTTGATAATTATTTAGATATATCTAACC
>JBEICW010000084.1:0-9582 GCA_040383785.1 Ignavibacteria bacterium
CAATTGTCTTTGTTTTGGATGAAATATTGGTAAGCAATATCATAGTCATTTTCTATGATACCCTCTAAAATTGCTTCTTCTATGTTGGTTTTGATATATCCTACTAAACGAGATGGGGGAATTGAGCAAATATCCATAATTTCCTCGCCACGGATAGGGGATTGAAATTCACGGAGTTTGTCTTTTTCTTGCACTTCTAAGATTTTGTGCTTAACAACTTCATAGTTTTGCAAGTACTGAACTACTTTATTTTTATCACGAGTCGTAATATCTGCTTTGCAAAGTGTCAGCAAATCTTCCAAATCATGCCCAGCATAAGCTGCTAGACGTCTTAATGCAGAGTCAGAAACAATATCTTCAACCAATACCATCGGTCTTTGGTGTAATCTTACTAATTTTTCTACATAATCTAAATTTTGAAGGGGTAATTTAAGATTTTTAAATATTCTCTTAACCCAACGGGCACCAACTTCTTCGTGTCCATAAAAAGTCCAACCAATTCCATCTATAAATCGTTTAGTTTTTGGTTTTGCAATATCGTGCAAAAGTGCCGTTAATCTAAGCCAAATATTATTAGTTTCTAATGAGATATTATCTAAAACTTTCAAAGTATGCTTAAAAACATCTTTATGGGCGAAGTTTTTACTGCCTTCACTAACTATATCAACGCCTGCAAGATTATAAACTTCAGGAAAAATTATCTCCAAAAGTCCGGTATTATATAAATGATAAAACCCTACACTTGGTTTTGGTGAAGCAAGAATTTTCAAAAATTCATCAGTAATTCTCTCTTGAGAAATGATTTTTATTCTATCTTTTAGAGTTGTAATTGAGTCTAAAGATGGCTTTTCTATCTCGAAATTGAGTTGCGAAGCGAACCTTAAACATCTCATCATTCTCAATGGGTCATCATTATAAGTAACGATTGGGTCTAATGGAGTGCGAATTAATTCCTTTTCTAAGTCTTCAATTCCACCTAATAAATCAATTAATTCACCGTAATTTGATTTATTAAGTGATATTGCCAACGAATTAATTGTGAAATCTCTGCGGTAAATATCGTCTTTAAGTGTGCCAATAGTAACAATAGGATTGCGTGAATTGGCGTCATAAACTTCTTTACGAGTGCCAACAAACTCAAGATGTAAGTCACCAATCGGCACCAAAGCAGTTCCAAATCTTTCGTAAATTATTGCTTTTGTATTGAATTTCTTAGCAACTATTTCAGCAAATTTTATAGCATCACCAACTATAGTAAAGTCTATATCTTTAACTTCCTTACCCAAAAATAAATCTCTTACAAATCCACCTACCACATATAATTCATAATTAGCTTGAATAGCTAATTCGCTTAAAGTATAAAAAATCTTATTACTTGTGATTTTTTCTAAGTTCTGTAAGTTTATTTTTGGCAAAAGTTAGTTTTAAACGGATTTTAAAATAGTTATTGAATTAAACAAAAATATAGAAATAAATTTATTCAGATTTTTTTATTCAGAATATATAGCCAAATCTTTTACTTGTCTAATTCCAATAAAACCTTTATCTTTTCTTTCTAATACTTTTAGAGTAGAGGCATAAATACCTTTCCAATTCAAGGCAAAAATATCTAATAACTCCTCTGGTTCGCCACTACCACCAAATGTATCTTTCATACCAACAATTTCCATAGGAACAGGGTAGTTTTTAACAACTGCTTCTGCAACTGCACCACCCATCCCACCATGAACTTGGTGTTCTTCGGCAGTAACTATAGCTCCACAATCCATTGCAGCACCAATAATTGTTTCGTAATCTAAAGGTTTTACACTTGCACAATTTATAACTCTTGCTTTTATACCTTTGCGTTTGAATAACTCATCGGCAGCAACTAATGCTTCCCAAACCAATAAACCATTTGCAATAATTGCAACATCTTGCCCTTCAGTTAATACTTTTGCTTTGCCAATCTCAAATTTTTCATTTGCTTCAGTAAATATAGGCACTGCCGAACGTCCAAATCTAATAAATGACGGACCCACATGTTCGCCAATAGCTATGGTAGCATTTCTTGCTTCATTATAATCTGCTGGTACAACCAAAGTCATATTTGGCAAGGTACGAATTAATGCCACTTCTTCCAAAGATTGGTGAGTAGCACCATCTGGACCCACTGTTACACCACTATGACCACCACCAATTTTCACATTTGCTTCGTTATATGCAACTGAAACGCGAATTTGGTCAGCATTTCTAAATGCAGCAAATGCACTATAACTTGAAAAGAAAGGAATTTTGCCAGATAAAGCCAAACCAACTGCTACTGTTGTTGCATTTTGCTCGGCAACACCAACAGAGATAAATCTTTCAGGGAATTTTTCTTTGAACATAGATGTCATCACTGAGCCAGTAACGTCTGCTCCAATAACAACAACATTGTCATATTTTTCACCTAATGCCACCAAACCTTCACCAAATCCGTGTCTTGTAGGTTTAGTACCTTTCATTTCAATTTTATTCATTTTGGTATTAAATTATATTTGAATTTTTATTTTTTTGTTTTATTTAATATTATTTATTGATTTTCTCTTGCAAAGAAATCTCTCTAATTTTTTTGATATTTATAGAGTTTAATAATCGTACTAAGTTTTCATTATCAAAAAGTACGTTTTCTGCATCTATTTTGATAATGAATCTATCATAAAAAAGTGCGTTTATTAGTCCTGTATTTTTTGCAGTATCCCAGATTAAATATGCTTTACAATTTGGAATATTTACATTTTTAACTAACATACCAGTTACTACAGGCAATTTTTCAAATTGTTTTAATTCTGGGAAAACGCTTTTTTCGCCATAATCTTGAATTACAACTGAAAATGAACCTCTTTCAGCTTTGTAAGTTGTATTTGTCGAAGCAACAGAATAACCAGAGTAATGCAAAATTCCAATTGAAGGATTATTAATTTTGTAACTTCCAAAAGACTTTGGTAAAGCTAATTTGATTATTTCAGGATTAACTCTTTTGCCATTTTCAGTCGTTATGATTAACTCTTTCTTAGATTCTTTTAATTCTTTCTCAATATCTCCATTAAATTCAAATTCTGCAACATCTTGACTTGAGTTAGATTTGGAATTATTAGAGTTATTTCCAACTTTATTTACATCAATTTTATTTACATCAATTTTGTTTATTTCAGTATTGTTAGCTTCTTTTTCTACATTTTCATTTTTATCACAAGCAATAAATGATAAAATTAGAATATAAATAAGTATTATTTTAGCGATTAAATTGAATTTAGACATAATATTTTTTATAAAATTGAATTTGAAAATTGAATTTAAAATTAAATTAAAAAATTAAAATGTTAAACTATTTAATTCATTTAAAGCTATTTCTGCTTGCTCAGCATTTGGCGGATTTCCATGCCATTTGAATTGGTCAAACATAAACGAAACACCATTACCCATATATGTTTTGGCAACTATACAGAATGGTTTTATTGAATCAGAATTATTATGAGCATCAAATTTATCAAATGCTGCTACAATTTCTTCGTAATTATGTCCATCAATTTCAATTACTTCAAATCCAAAACTTTCAAATTTTTCAACAATTGGATATACTGACATAATATCTTTCACTCTACCATCAATTTGGCAATCGTTATTATCTACTATCCAGCATAAATTATTCAATTTTAATGCACTTGCAGACATTGCTGCTTCCCAGCAAGCACCTTCTTGCAATTCGCCATCACCAGTTATGCAAAATACTTTTCTATTATTTTTTTCAATGATTTTATCACTAATTGCCATTCCAACTGCAATCGAAACGCCCTGACCCAGTGAACCAGATGTAGTTTCAATGCCAGGTAAATGAACGTCTAATCCTGGGTGCCCCTGCAATCTTGTTCCATATTTTCTTAATGTGCTAAGCTCTTCGGTAGGGAAATAACCTGCTCTTGCTAATGCAGAATATTGGATTGGAGCCATGTGCCCTGCACTCAATACAAATCTATCACGATTAGATAAACTTGGATTTAGACTATCGTAATTCATATTTCCATTAAAAAACATTACAGAAATAATATCTGCAATTCCTAATGGACCACCGCTATGACCTGATTTTGCTAAATATAAACTTTTGATTACATCTTTTCGCAGTTCGTTAGCTATATTTTTCAGTTCATTGATTGATTTCTTTTTATTATCAAAAGTCGTCAGAGAAAATTCTATATTTAAACTCATTTTTTGCATTTCGGTTAATTTAAGAAAGCAAAATTAAGTTTTTTTTGGCAAATATTCCCTAAATGTTTAAAATAATTGTACAAGTATTGAAAAGATTTAGAGATATTATTAACTGATTATAGATAAGTATTATTAAATTTTGTAAGTTAAACCGAGATTAATATTTCGTCCTGCATCAATTATACCTAATTGAGACTCTCTAAATGTATTTAAAATGTTATTTACTCTCAAAAAAACATCAAATAATTGTGAATCGCCAATTTGAAAATTGTAGTTTAATCTTAGATTTACCAAAGCATTTCCTTTAATTGTTTGGTAATATCCATCTGAATCTACTTGATAGCTCTTACCTAAATAATCCATTTCTAATTGTGAAGTAAAATCATCTGTAACCCTATAATTTAAAACCAAACCAGAAAGTAAACTTGGTCTATTATCCAAAGTATCTATTCTTATTTTGTCAAAATTTGAAGTATCTGAACTAAAGTTTACAACTGTATTGATATAAGTTAAGTTAAATCTTAAACCTAAATCTTTGTATTTGTATTCATTAGTCCATTCTAATCCACTCACATTTGCTTTTTGAAGATTTACTCTTTGTCTTCTTCTATCTGGGTCTTGAGCTTTCGTTAATCTAATTTGAACAATTAAATTGTCGTATAAATTATAAAAACCTGTTAATCTTGTCTTAAAATTATCTTCTTTGTAACTAATTCCCAATTCATTTATAATACCTGTTTCTGGTTTTAAAGATGGATTTGCTACAAATCTATTTAATGCTCCAGACAATGCTTCTCTCATAGCTGGAAATCTACTTCTTCTATTTGTAACCCAACTCAAGTCTATATTTTCATTGACATTATAATTTAAATTAACAAAAACAGCATAATCATTAATTGATGTGTTTTCAAGTTCGATAAAGTTACCAGTCAATGGAGTAGTATGAATATCATAAGCGCCACCAATTTTGAATATGAAACCAGAAGCGAAATCTTTAACTAAATCTACACCAAAGGAAGAAGTCTGCTGAGAAAAATCTAAATTATAATTTGTGTTTGTATTAGTTAAATTAGTAAAATCAATTGCTTTTTCATTGTGTTTAGAGTATAATGTATTTGCTGCAATATTCAAATAAGTTGTATTATCCAATTTTAAACTACCTGAAACCCTTGCTCCAAAAGTAACATCATTATCTAATTGATTGCCAGTTTTATTTGTATCATTGCTGAAACTAATATCTTTATAAGCATTTATTTCCTGGTTATAACTATCATACCAAACAGTTGCCTTTAAAACAAAATCATTATTTGAATTAAATGCTTTTTCAAAATTCAATATTGAAAATAATCTATCTCTATTTGGATATTGCCAGAGTCTTACTCCGCTTGCTGGTTGATATGACTCTGCTTGAACCCCTTTATCATCTTTTGTGTAATTAACTGAAAGTGAAATTTTGGATAATTCATCAATTTCATATTCGCTTCTTGCAAACAAATTTATTCTATTTTGAGCAGTATTTGTTCTAATTTTATCGTCATTATCTGCTTGAGTTTGATAATTCAGACTTTCACCATCTTTGGGCAGTGCCAAACCTGGTGAAGTCATATATGACACATTAAATAAATTATTAAATGACCCAGCTTTATAATCAATACTTTCGGATGTCCATATTTCGCCTAATTGATTAGATTGTATTCTAAAAGAACTACCCCAACCTTCATTACTTCGTTCAAAAGTATTTAATTCTATCGCTCCACCAAGTACATTTGCACCATATAGAATTGATGAAGTAGAGTTGTTAATACTGATATTTCCCAGAATATCTGTAGGCACAAAAGACATATCGGCTCTGCCGTCCCAAGGAATATTAAGTGGCATTCCATCAAAAAATACAGCCAATTGCCTTTCAGTTGCTCCGCGAATAAACATAGTTGCTTCACCTCGCGAATTGGTTCTAATTGCACTCGAAGGTAATACATAACGCAGTTTACTCAGACTACTTGCATCCAAATCATTTATGATTTTGAAAGGCACAACTGTAGTTGTAATTTCATTGATTTTTTGTGTATATTTATCGCTACCGACAGAAATTTCACCCAATTTAAAAGTTTTTATTGAATCGGTTTTGAGTAATTTTTTATTGTTTTCTTGTGAGTATGATTTTTGCGTAAAACTCATTACCAACAATAGAATTACTAGCAAAATCAAATTTAATTTTGCAATTATTTTAAAATTATTCATATTTTATATTTAATAAATGTATAAAAGTCCTATAAAAATATTTTCATAGGTTTTGAAATATTAGGAACATTATATTAAATTAATAATTTGGTGGAGGAGTAGAAATTTGTAGAAAAAGAGTTAAGATATTAGGGCAAAAAATAATAGATGGAATAACCTTTTTTTCAAAGATTAACCCATCTAATTCAAAAATATTATATAGATAATAGGGGATATAAGTCATTAAACTCAATAGATTTATTGAATTAAAATCCGAATGATTTGCAATATAACTTGCCAAAAATGCTTTTTCTTTATAGTCAATTATACATTTTATATAAGTAATGCCATCTCTTGAACGCTTTGAAACAATATCATACATATTTCCCAAATACATAAACTCTTTTGAATGAATGAAATGAACTTTTTCAAATTCACTTTCATTAAACTCAAAAAACTTTACTAATTCTGGAGTATCACTTGATTTCATAACTCGTTTTGCTTCCTGCCTAATCTCATATCTTAAATAAGAATACAAAGCATTTGCTGCAAATTGCGAAATAATTATGATAATTAATAATATGTAAGAGATAATTTTCAATAATTACATAAATAAAGAAATTAAATACATTTTTAGAAATCAAAGAATGAACAGGCAAGGGTGCTATACTACTATTTCTATCTCAGACAAAAGATGTAAATATATAAAAAATCCTACCAAATAAATGATAGGGATTTTGATATATTATTTCAATAAATTTTAAAATTATAAACTTGAACCGATAACTAAAGCAACTACTGCCATTAATTTAATTAAAATATTAATTGACGGTCCAGAAGTATCTTTGAATGGGTCACCAACAGTATCGCCAGTAACTGCTGCTTTGTGTGCTTCGCTACCTTTGTAATGTTTTACACCATCAATATCAACACCTTCTTCGAACATTTTTTTAGCATTATCCCAAGCGCCACCTGCGTTTGATTGGAAAATCGCCATTAATACACCAGAAACAGTTACACCAGCTAATAAACCACCTAATGGCTCTGCTCCGAATGTAAAACCAACAATAACTGGAGATACTACTGCCAATAAACCAGGCATAACCATTTCTTTGATTGATGCTTGAGTAGAAATCTCAACGCATTTAGCATATTCTGCTTTACCTTCAGCTTTTTCATAAATATCTAAGTCAGCTTTAGACCATTTAGATTGATCGTGTCCGGCTCTTCTCATTACTTCTAAAGCTGATTTTAATTCAGGAATATCTTGGAATTGTCTTCTAACTTCTTTAATCATAGCCATTGCAGCACGACCAACAGCACCCATAGCCATTGCAGAGAATACAAATGGGAACATTGCACCTACTAATAAACCAGCCATTACTGTTGGATTTGCAACGTCAATAGCTGTGATTTTGGCTTGTTGCATAAATGCCGCAAATAATGCAAGTGCAGTCAAAGCAGCAGATGCAATTGCAAAGCCTTTGCCAATAGCCGCAGTTGTATTACCAACCGCATCTAATTTGTCTGTTCTTTGTCTTACTTCTTTAGGTAAACCTGCCATTTCAGCAATACCACCGGCATTATCAGAAATTGGTCCGTAAGCATCTACAGCTAATTGAATACCTGTAGTAGATAACATACCAACCGCAGCGATAGCAATACCGTATAATCCAGCAAATTTGAAAGATAAAATTATACCAGCTGCAATTACTATCGTTGGAATTGCAGTTGACATCATACCAACTCCCAAACCAGCAATAATATTTGTTGCTGCACCAGTTGATGATTGACGAACGATTGACATTACTGGACCAGTGCCGGTTCCAGTGTAATATTCTGTTACTTTACCAACGATAAGTCCGGCAATTAAGCCAACTATTGTAGCATAAAATACACCAATTGAAGTATAAGGTACGCCTGCACTTAATGAACCCCAAGTAGCTGGTAACATCCAATCAATGATTAAATAAGATAAAACCAACATACCACCAGCAGCACCAAATTCACCGATATTTAAAGCAGTTTGTGGATTGCCACCTTCTTTAACTTTAACAAAGAAAGTACCCAAAATTGACACTAAAATACCAATTCCTGATAAGAATAAAGGTAAAATTATTGGTGACAAACTACCAAATGGAGTTCCTGCAAATTCTGGTAATGAGAAGAATACCACACCCAATACCATAGTTCCAACAATAGAGCCAACATAAGATTCGAATAAATCGGCACCCATACCAGCAACATCACCCACATTATCACCTACGTTATCAGCAATAGTAGCAGGATTTAAAGGGTGATCTTCAGGAATGCCCGCTTCTACTTTACCAACTAAGTCTGCACCAACGTCAGCAGCTTTAGTATAAATACCACCACCAACTCTCGCAAATAATGCAATTGATGAAGCACCAAAAGAGAAACCAGTTAGAATATTAATAATTTTATTTAAAGTCATTTCATCAGCTGTTCCATAAATTTGAGCATAAATTATAAATAACACACTCAAACCCAAAACACCCAAACCAACTACGCCCATACCCATAACAGAGCCACCAGTAAAGGCAACTTGTAATGCTTTGTTCAAACTTGTAATAGCAGCGTTTGTAGTTCTTACATTTGCTTTAGTCGCTACTTTCATACCAATATAACCAGCTGCTGCCGAACAAACTGCACCAACAACAAATGATAATGCAACCAACGGGCTTGAATCGGCATGAGAAGCACCATTCCAAGCTAATAAACCAGCCACAACTACAACAAATATTGCCAATATTTTGTATTCAGCTCTAAGGAATGCCATAGCACCTTCTGAGATAAATTTACCAATATTTTGCATTTTTTCATTACCTGGGTCTTGTTTGGCTACCCAGCCAGATTTGATATAAGTATAAACCAAAGCTAATATTCCAGTTATCGGAATTATATAAATTAAGTTATTCATAGATACCTATTAATTAGTTATAAAATATTTTAAAAAAAATAAATTCAATTTTTATTCTAATTGGTAGGTCAAGCGTCTCGCTTGACTTTCTTTTTTTTTGCACTATCTGCACTCTTTTCCCCAATTATTTAAAATTCCCCTTTTTTTAAAAGGGGTGGCAAACCTTTAGGTTTGACGGGATATTTCTTAACAGA
>JBEICW010000085.1:0-9566 GCA_040383785.1 Ignavibacteria bacterium
ATCAAGGTTAAATTGGCTCGTAACAAAATCATAATAAGTATATGCCCAAATCTTTTTACCATTAATTTCTAACTCTTTGCTTTCCAATAAATTAGTTGTATTTGGATATTCCTTATATATTTCCCAATTTTGTCCTTTGTCGGTAGTGGATTTGAAAGAAAGTTTATTGTCAAAATTATCCAAAAATAAATAATTATTGGTATCTAAACTTTCATAATAAATTGCATTTGAATTATTTAGTGTTGATTTATATTTATAATTTAAATTCTTATCAAAATACAAAAACTCTGAAACATGAAATTTAAAGTTTTTTCCTGTCAAATGAAATATTAAATCATTATTTGTATTTTCTTTTAAACTTTGAGTTTTATAGGGATAGGTAAAAGTATTGATTGGAATTTTTAATCTTTCAAAAATATAACCATTGTCTTTGGAAACATAAACATCGCTCTCATTTTGTCCACTTATAATTCCACCTGCATATATATTACCATTTTCTTTATCTACAAAATGAACTGGAAATTCACCATTAACCAAATAATTAAAAGGCGAGTTTGTGTCTTTATAATTATTAGAATTACCTCTTTTCACTATTGGCGTAAAAAGATTGCTATTCACATTTATTGTCGTCATATCATTGCTTAAACTATTTTCCCCATAAGAATAAGTTGTTACTAATTCATTTATTCCATTTATTTTTTTTATTTGGATACCGTCTGGGTCTCTATAAGATGCACAACTTAATGTTTTAAAATCGATTAGAGAATCTAATTCAGTATTTAAAGTGGCAATAAATAATCTATTATATGTATCAGTAATAATTAATTTATTATTAATTAAAGTTTCTTTTCTATATTTTGTAGTTGCAGTAATTTGATCTTTGCTAATTTTATAATAATAATCATTGTTAAATAAAAATGTCACAAGTGAATCACCATTATTTAATTTATAGTAATCTAAATAATAACTTTTATTAAAAATAAGAGTTCTATTAAAAATATTTGAAATTCTAATATTTTTAGAGTTTGTTTTCAATTTTTCGATATTTTTTAAATTATTTTTATCTACTTTGAAGAAATCAAAATGCATTTTAAAATAATAATATTTAATATCCGCAAATATTTCATAGTTGTAATAACAATCAATACAATCATAGTTATATAACCCTTTTAAATTGATAGAGTCTATTATTTTTAGATCTTTTGACAGTTTATAAATTAAAAAAGTATCTTTGGGAACTAATAAAAAATCATTGTCCCAAATCATAGAATTGCCATTATAACTATCTGGATGGTTTAAAAATATTAAATCAGGCAACGGAACATAAAAAGTTTTAATAAGTTCAAAATTCAAATTTAAAAAAAATATATAATTTTTCTTTCTGATAAAATATCCATTATTTGTTTGAATTATTTTAAAATAATATAATGTATCATTTTCAAAATTTGTAAAATCTAAATTTTTTAAATACTCCCAAGACTTTGCATTATCATAACTAACAGCAATTTGTCCATCTTTTGTAATTGCTACTATTCTACTTTCTTCATAAAACATTTCTACTATATCACCAGATTCAAAGATTTTTATAGTTTCCCAACTATTTGCATTATCATATGTAATTAAAGCATTTCCATTATCGCCAAATGCAATAATTGTAGAATCCTTACCACAAGAACCATAAAAATTAATGAGTATTGGTTTTATGGAAAAATTTTCTTTTGAATTTGATAATTGAATAGAGACAAGAAGTAAAAATATGTAAAGACTTTTTTTCATAATTCTCCTTAAATAAAAATAAGACCCACTTTAATCTTTAAATTAAAGTGGGTAACTAAATATAATTATTCGTCACATTTTGTATTAAATCTTATGCAACCAGTTGAAGTACTTGGTGGTACAATACTTGGGAAATAACCATTTACATTTGGATTACAATCATATTGAGGGTCTGAATTGTTGTAAAAAGTAGTAGAAACTACTGTCCAAACTATACTTGAACCATTATTACAAGCTTCATAAAGTGTTTCACAATATGCACTATTTAAACAAGCACTGATAACTGTGTTACTTCCAACAAAGCTTTTTTCATAGCAAGCATACTCTTTAAATAACATTAAAGATTTAGGTTCTTCATCACACGGTCTAATTTCACATTGTGCCCAAATTAATTCTCTACCTTTTTCCTTTAATTTGTCAAGAATCTCTTGGTCTGTAAGTGCAGGGTTTGGATTACAATTAGGATTAAGTTTATAATAAACTAATGGTCCTTGAACTTCTGTTGCTACATAAGCAATTGGACTACATTTGTAGCAAAAAAGTGCACTGTAATAACAGCCATTTATTAAAATATTGTAAGAAATAGAAGTGTAACCACTTGCACAAGGTGCTTGAGCTTTTCCATTTTCCAAATTCATTCCAAAGAATGAGATTAATAATATAGCTATTATTGCTATTTTTTGAGTAAACATTTTAAACATTTTGTAATTCCTTACATTTATTTTTTATTATTTTTTTATTTATAGATTTTGTACTTATTTTCAATACTCATATCTTTCATATTATTTTCAGACATACCATTACTAATCAATTTTAAAATAGTCTGAAAATACTTTATTTTCCTTTAGTAATGATACATAAATTACTAAATACAAATATTAAAATTTTGCACTTTTTATTTGTAAAGGGTTTTCGTATTATGCCCTCTAACATTAGATAGTTAACTTAGCTAATTAGGATATAGTCCTATATTTTTTCTTTTTGAAAATAAAATATATTAATTTATGTAGGTTTTTTCATAATTTTGCACTCCGTAAGTTTTGTTATATGAAATAATTAATTAAAAATATGACAAAATGCTCTTTGTAAAGCTGGGTAATTGTGGTCAGACTTTTACTCAGCCTACATAGAGTCTTTATTTTAAACTGGACTATTTGTTATTCCTGTCTTACCTCCAGGTGATGGATATCCAACTTGATTTTGGAATTTACTAATTCACTACCACTTTTACTGTCCTTGTATTATTTCCGTGCTGGATTTTAATTAGGTATGTGCCTTTTGGTTGACCAACGCAATTCCATTTTATATTGCCACTCCACTCGTTTAACTTTACAAGGGTTAGGTTTTCTTTACCAGATACTTTATTACCTGTAATGTCAAAAACTCCAATTTCAGAGTTATCTATATTTATCTCAGCTTCCCAATATATCATTGTAGTTACCAAATTATTGCTTGAATTATCACTTGGATTAGGATATGGGTTGCCTATATTTATTTTACTTATTGCTTCATTTTTTTTATCTATATAAACACTTGACGGAAAATCCCTTATTTCAAAATAATCTTCACTAATCAAATTATACACTTCTTTAGAATTTTTAATTCTAATTTTATATCTTTTACCAGCGAATAATGAGGGTGAAACTTTATATTCAAAGTTGCCATCATCTTCGGTATTCTGTACCAATACTGTTTCAGTATTGTTGCCTGCGTTCCAAAGTATAACATCAACTTTGTTGTTAATATCATCGGTTACAAGCCCTTTCATCCAATTAATTTGAACTGTATTGCCCTTATACCACTCCCAAAAGTCTTCTCCACCAGAAGGTAGTACTACTTGAGATTGTAATTTAATTGACATTAATAATAAGATTAGTATAATTTTTTTCATAATATTTCCGTTTTTAAAAGTATCAAAGCCCCTAATTTAATTAGTTTGTAATTTATAATTAGGGACTTTGAAAATAAGCTATTATTGCAAATTAATCATTACTCTACAATAAATTTTAGTGTTTGTATATTGTTATCTTGTGTTTTTATCACAACAAAATAACTTCCTTGACTTAACTGACTATCACTATATTTAAAGACTTTAGAATTTAGGTTTTGAATATTATATACCTTATTTCCTAAAATATCTGTAATATATAATTCACTAATGTCTAATTCTGAAATCAAATTAAATTCATTTCTTGTTGGATTTGGAAATAAATTAATTTCATTATTTTCTTTAGTGTTTTCAATAGTCAATAATGGCGATGGCTCTTCTGATATTTCTATGAAGTCTTCACTTATCATATTAAATTGAGTGCTATCGCTATTAAGAATGCGGATTTTGTACTTGTTTCCTGCATCTATTGTGTCTGGAATAGTCCAAAAGTAAACACCTAAAGTATCTTGGATATTATTCGCAATTACTATAGTTTCATTATTTCCTGCATTCCATAGTTCGATTTTGATTTCATTATGGATAGAATCCGTTACTAATCCTTTCATCCAAATGATAGATACTTCATTATTATGTACCCACTCATCTAATGATATGCCACCAGTTGGCAATACAACTTGAGCATTTACTTTTATTCCCAAAAGTAATAAAAAAACGATTATTATATTTATTTTTTTCATGTTAATAATCTCCTAACACAATTTTATATTGAGTAAATGCAGTCCAATTAATTCCCACGTTAAAAGGTTCCCCCGTTTGTATATCTTTGTATAACATTAATTCAGGGTCAAATGATTCTCGGTAAACAAATTTGTCATTGTATAAACCATAAGGTCCGGCACCCCAATTTTTCCATCTATTTGGCAAGTTTGTATGTTGTATGATTTTATAAAAACCATCACCACCAGTCCAAAAAATTGGCTTTCCATTTGGATTTACTTGCGTAGCCATATTAGTCTGCCAATTAAGTTCAGAACTAGACTCAGTAAGACTTAATTGTGTTAAATTCATATAATCATCATCATTTATAGTACCTTTCATAAATTTTTTAACAGCCTCTTTAATTTTATCAATATCAGAATCTTCAATTTTTGTACTTGAATTATTTTGATCATTATTAGAACTATTAGATTTTTGTTTCATATATATTTTCACAGCTTCTGCTACAAGATCAATCAAGGCATTTTGCGTGTTTTCCTGAGATTTACCACCATCATAATCAACAAAGTGGTTAAATAATGAAACTCTTGAGTTTGATATTTGAGGTAAATCAATAATATTAGTATTATTATTAAGTTCATATTCAAAAAATGTTTCAGTAGATGAAGGAACTCTCATAGCACTAGTAGCCATTTTTAATGAACCATCATCTCCAAAAGTATATTTATATAATTCGCCATTAGTTTGAATACCATCTTTATTTTCTTTAGTCAAATTATTATTAATTAAGTAGTTAATGTAAGTATAGGTATCTATAGTCCCATTAAATGGACCTTTTTCGAATACCTTTACTTTACATTCACAAAGTTTCATTTTTGCTAAATCAATTTTTAAACTAGGAAAAGTTGTACGCCTTTTAAACATTTCTAAATTTGATATATTTGACAATGCGAAATTATCTTCAGATAGTATTTTATTTGAGCCTGTGCTTTGAATTCTCAATTGATAAGAATTTCTATGATGCATAAAATAACTATTTGTACTATTATCTTCAATACTAGTTTGTAAATCGAAAAATATAAGTTTATTATTTTGTTGAGCATAAGTATTAAAAAAATCATCATTAATGTCTGATATATAATCAATATTATAAGTTTTGCCACCAAACACACTATCTTTTCTTATCTTTCTCATATTTGCATCTGCAATTCCATTTGTTAATTCATTATTTTCATCTTTAACCAATAAATTACCTTTCAAAGTACTCAAATTAACTGCTTCTGAGAATTTAAAGGCAAGTGTTGGTATATGTATATGCAAATTAGATAAATAAGGTGATAAACTTCCATCACCTAGTGTCCTCATTCCATCACCAATTTGATTTTGTAGAATATTTGCCCATACTGGCAAATTCCCAGTATTTTCACCGTCTGTCATGTCAGAACTATAGTGGTGTTTAATGTAATCATAACCAGTAATTTTGACATCTCCTTCTTGTGTCCAGATTTGCTGTAACCTAAATGTACTTGATAAAACCATTTCCATCTTTAGGTGCAGAGGCTGTAGTAGTAAATGTTTGAGAAATTGTGGTAGTTGGAGTTGGATAAATGTGTCCACTTTGTTCACCCCATTTATGATTAACATAACCAGTTTTATCTTTTACATATCTTGTTGCTTCTACACTTGTATTATTGGGGTACAAGATAGATACTTTTTGCTTTACTAACTCATCACTAATGAAAGTTTGTTCAGGCATATATTTGTTTTGGTTACCATAATTGTTTGCAACCAGTGGTTTATTCATAAATGATGTTGGTGCTGGTGATAATTTAACATTCGCCATTTCAATTGAAGGAACTTCTTTATTATCTTTTTCAGTTATATCGTAAGTTACTTTTGTTGGTTTTCTTGTTATAGTAATAGTTAAAGTATTGGAACAATCATACACAGTACCATTAACACTAATAACACCTGTAGTGAAATTACTTGGCTTTGGATATTCATATTGACCATACATTAGTTCAGTTAATGGAGAATCTCCAGTATGTCTTTTTTGATGTTTAATTGCTCTTATTGCATAATTATTGTTCACAGCAAAAGAATAGTTCGCAGTATGTGGGAAACCTTTTGTAATCATTTTTCGTGCTACAGTGTATCCATAAGTACCGCCATCGTTGACAAAGCCAATCATTGGTATTGGTAAACCATCAAAATCAAAGCTACTGAACACATCCTTAATGTTAGTACCATTAAATTCAGCTCGATGACCATCTTCATATACAAACTCCAAAACAATATAAAACTCTGATTGGGAGCATGTCATTGTTGATACATCAATTACATCAATACCTAAATATTTTTTTTGATTATTCATAATTTGAGCTTCATTCCAAATATCAGTAGAACTTCTATTTATAGAAGCAGTGTTGTCTGAATTTCCATCTAACAAAGTATCTGTACTTTCCCAAACATCGTTGGTATAATTATTGCAGACATCTAAGTGCACTCTTAATGGTGTTTCTGCAAACCTTTTATAAGTATATAAGTAAGGATTCAGGGAATCTTTATAACCCGAAACAACATATTTTGAACAAGTATGAATTGCTCCTGTTGCACTATTCCGAATACTATCAAGTTGTAAGGTGTCTATTGGTATTTTCTTATAGACAGCTGCAATACTATAAGGTTTCATATCTGAACAATGACCTATAATCTTCAATGAGTTTGCATTTTTAATAATATTTTGTCTTCCTTCTAAACCTAACCATCTTTCAAAAACTAAATCACCACTAATTAAAGGAACAATTGATTGTAATGTATCGCCAATATGTAAAAGCCTTTCACCAGGTCCATTAATATCTCTAATATCATCAGTCAAAGTTATACTGGTATCATTAGGTATTGTTGTAATTTTTATGGGTGTACTTGAATAATTATTAAATTCAAATTGTTGTGGTGAATTATTTGTACCATCTACTACATTTATATTTACATTTAAAAAATGTCTAGCATTTTCTTCTATTGTAGATGGTTTAACTTTTAAACTTAAGCTATCGCTTGATAAAATTACAGTACTAGAGATTGTATCAATTTCAAAATAATGATTATTGCTATCTAAATTTACAATCTCTCCTTCTTTTTCAATTGTTATAAGTTTATTTAATTGATAAGAGGTTAAATCAATTTTTTTATTAAAAAATATTTTAATAGTATCTTCACAACCAACTAAGCCATAATTGTTAATTGAAGTTCCAATAACAGATAAAGGATAGTCTTTTGTTTTAAATAAACACTCAAAAGTTTGTGGTTCTGTTAATGTGTCAGTTACATTAGAGTCTAAGTCATTTGGTTTAAGTAGTTTAATATTGTCTTTTAATATTAAAGTATACTCAGTATTATGTGACAAAAATCTTTTGCTTAAAATATATAAATCAAAAGTATCAGCAACTCCAACTTGAATATTTTCACCTAATACTTCATAAAGTGAATCTGGCATATTGTCGTACAAGTCTTTCTGTATTAGAATTGCATTTGTTCCAATAAAATTGGTGTCGTTTGGTCCATATTCTAACTTCGTAATTGAGTTAGTATCTATTGGGTATGCAGCACGAATTTTAATTAAAGGTGCTGTTGTAATATTAGTCTGACAGTCTTTGGGGAATATTGCCTCAAAGTTGCCATCTGCATATATATCTTTTGCCAATGCAAAAGATATTACTATTACCAAAAGTAGTAATAGTTTCTTTTGGGGCCGCTTAGATGCCATGCTTAATATTTGGTTATACATCTTGCCCCCTTAGGATATTATGAAGTTTTTTCATAATTTTGCACTCCGTAAGTTTTGTTATATGAAATAATTAATTAAAAATATGACAAAATGCTCTTTGTAATGCTGGGTAATTGTGGACAAGACATTTACTCAGCATACATAGAGACTTTATTTTAAACTGGATTGTTTGTTATACTAGTTTTACCACCTGTAGGTGGATATCCAACTTGATTTTGGAATTTACTAATTCACTACTACTTTCACAGTTTTGGTATTATTACCATGCTGGATTTTAATTAGGTATGTACCTTTAGGTTGACCTACGCAATTCCATTTTATGTTGCCACTCCATTCGTTAAGTTTTTCAAGGGTTAGGTTTTCTTTACCTGATACTTTATTGCCTGTGATGTCAAAAACAGCAATATCTGAATTATCTATATCTATTCGGCTATTCCAATAAAACTTTGCTGTTACTTCGCTCACAGTTGGGTTTGGGTATGGTGGCATTGTATAAAGATAGGAAATTTCTTCAATGTTTTCTACACTTGTTTTGATTGTATCGATGGCTTCGCCTTTAAGTATTGTATATTCATCTTGCGTAAGTGCATTTGCCACAAATTGAATTTTACACTCTTTAATGCCCACATCTTTAGGAGTAAATTCTAAATCAATTTCTACAGATTGCCCCTTAAATATTACAAATGGTTGAGTTTGTATTACTTCATTAATATTTGTCTTAAAATTAATAGTATCACTTATACCAAAAGTAAAAATTGTTAAATCTGCTTCTTTTGATAAATTTTCAATTTTCACTTTTGCTTTTTTAAATTCAGTTTCTTTTATATCAAACTTACCAAAATCATAATCATCTGCTTGAATTATTGGTTTGGGGTCTTCAACTTCTTTAAAAGAAATGTCAAGCCAGTAATTGTTGTGTGCTCTTAAAGAATCAGAATATAATCCATAAAATCTATTCCCAATTTTTTGAAAATTAAATCTAAATCTTCCATCATTTGGTAATTTAGCATAATTAAATAGTGCTCTATTTGGACGATTCAAATAATAAGTATATATATTACCATTAGCACTTAAATAAATTGTATCATTATCATAATCTGCTAAGGCGTGATTTCGTTTTTCAAAGTTATAAAAAATATTCAAAGAATCAGGGAATGTAAATCTTAATTTAAACTCATTAGTTTGAGTATTCAAAATATACATTTCACCAACAAGAGTTTGACTTACCTGACTATAATAGATATGTCTATAATTAAAAAAGGCAACATAATCGGTATCGTGATGATTAAATTCATAGTAATCTTTATAAATAATTTTATCTACCTTAGTAAAGCTAAATAAAGTATCTACCGTTTTAAAATTATCTAATGTATGTAAAACATGTTTTATACTATC
>JBEICW010000086.1:0-9524 GCA_040383785.1 Ignavibacteria bacterium
AATAAATATCATAAACAATCTAAAAATACATATAAAAATTAACAACTTAATAAGATTAGAACAGTTGATCTAGGAGCATAAATTAAAGATGAATAAAAAGTTAAACTAAATAAATATAGTTAATTATAATCCGTTCTATTATTCAATTTAGAGTATGATAATATGAAAGAAATTACACAAAATAATTTAAATATAACTACACAAATATCAGAGAATATTCAAAGTAAAAAAATTATACAGAATGATTCTTTTTTTAATAATTATTTATTTAAAAAATTATACCCTTATTTATCAATTTTATTTACTGATTTTTTGGCTGTATTAATTAGTTTTTCTTTGCAATATTATCTTAGTTTTAATACTGGCTTTTTTGGCAAACAAACACCAAGTTACTTTAATCATTTTGATGTAATTGCTCTAGCTTTTTTATTAGTTTATTTTTACTGGGGAGTGTTGTTTTTTGTTTTTGGATTATATAAAAATTGGTATGAATCCTCTCCATTTGATGAGTTTTATTTAGTATTAAAGACTGTAATTTTTGGTTCATTGATTGGTTATGTGTTGATAATTACAGATACTACAAAATCGCCAAGAATTTTAATTTTTTTTCATTCTATTTCATTGATAATATTTACATTAGCATTTAGACTAATTATAAGAAATTTTTACAAAAATCTTTTGAAAAGTCAAAAAATTTATTTTAATACAATTGTAGTTGGGTTTGAGGAAAATATCAAAAAAATAACATCTCAAATCTTACAATCACCAGCTTGGGGATATAAGGTTATAAATACTATTGATTTAAATTTATTATCAAAATATGAAAACAAAAAATTGATTATTGAAAAATTAGAGCAATTATTAGGAAACTCTACAGAAATTGTGATAATTTCAACAAATAATAACAAGATAAATAATAATGAAATTGATTTTGTTGAGATAGTGAATTATTTAGCTGAAAAAAATATCAGAATTAAAATAGAAAGTAATTTATACGATACATTTACAGGTATAACCAAACAGCAAAATATATATGGTATCCCATTTTTGGAAATTAATCCACAAATTTTGAAACCATGGCAAACATTCGCTAAAAGAGCTTTTGATATTATTTTTAGTTTAGCTGTTATTATCATAGGAATGCCATTTTGGATTTTAGTTGCGCTCATAATTACAATTGAATCTAAAGGTGGAATATTTTATACTCAACCACGATATGGTAAAGATGGAAAAGTATTTCAAATATTTAAATTTCGCTCAATGGTTGCTAATACTCATAGTCAAAGCTTTTGGACTGTTAAAAATGACAATAGGGTTACAAAGTTTGGAAGATTTATAAGAAAAACACACTTAGACGAAATTCCACAATTTTTAAATGTACTTTTGGGTGATATGAGTGTAGTTGGTCCAAGACCCGAGCAACCTAAAATAGCAGACCTTTATCACGAAAAAATGCCTATTTTTAAAAGACGATTAAAAGTAAGACCAGGTATAACTGGTTGGTGGCAAATAAAATATATAAATAGTGAAATTAATGATGAAGAAATGGAAAGTAGATTAAAAGATGATTTTTATTATATTGAAAACTTATCACTTAAATTTGATTTTGAAATAATAATTAGAACAGTTTGGTGTGTAATCGTAGGGCACGGTCAAACATAAATTATTAAAAAAATTTATTTTATTTACTTAACATTTGAACCTTATCATAGACATAAATCTTAAATTTTAAACTCATGAAATCAATAGTTGTAACACCAACATATAACGAAAAAGACAATATTACTAATATCATAGATGCAGTTTTAAATTCTGTAGATGGTATTCATATATTGGTAGTAGATGACAACTCACCTGATGGTACTTCAGATATAGTGAAAGAACTACAAAAACATAATGATAGAATTCATTTACTTTCAAGACCAGGAAAAATGGGCTTGGGAACAGCTTACTGTGATGGATTTAGATATTGTCTCGACAAAGGGTTTGAAGCAATTTTTGAAATGGACGCCGACTTTTCACATGACCCAAAAGAATTACCTAATTTTCTAAAAGAATTAGAAAATTATGATTTAGTATTGGGCTCGAGATACATAAAAGGTGTAAATGTAGTCAACTGGCCCCTAAGTAGATTAATGCTTAGCTATGGAGCTAATATGTATAGTCAAATCATAACCGGAATGCCGATCAAAGACGCTACAGGTGGATTTAAATGCTTTAGAGCTGAAGCATTGAAAAAAATTGATTTAACTAAGATACACTCTAATGGATATGGCTTTCAAATTGAAATGACTTACAGACTTTGGAAAAAAGGTGCTCGAATCAAAGAAATTCCAATTATTTTTATTGATAGAATGAATGGCGTTTCTAAAATGAATAAAAAAATTGTTTATGAAGCAATTTTTTTAGTTTGGAAACTTAAATTTGGTTTTAATAAATAAAATCATTTTTTTATAATTATTAATTATCTCTTTTTTAGTTAAAATTTATCTATTTTTTTTATTTTTTATCATTATTGACTGTCATAAATTCAAATATAAAAGTTTTTAACCAAAAGCTAGATTTAGTCGATATATATGATATTTCGATAGTTATAGTAAATTATAATGTAAAAGATTATCTAATTCAATGCCTTAGGTCAATAGATAATTCAATCAGTAACCTTAAAATTCAGACTATTGTAGTAGATAATAATTCTACAGATGGTTCAATTGATTTTCTTACACCTCTATTTCCTGATGTTACTTTTGTTCAATCATCAATTAATCTCGGATTTAGTAAAGCTAATAATCTTGGATTTAAGTATTCAAATTCCAAATATATACTTATTCTAAATCCTGATACAATTATTTCAGAAAATACTCTTGATGTAATGTTTGAATTTATGGAAGCAAATTCAAATGTTGGCTTGGCTGGTTGTAAAGTGCTAAACCCTGATGGATCATTTCAATTGGCATGCAGAAGAGGATTTCCTACACCATGGGTTGCATTTACCAAGTTATTTGGATTACAAAAACTATTTCCCAAATCGAAACTCTTTGCTGGCTATAATCTAACTTACCTTGATGAAAATGAAACAAATGATGTAGATGCATTGATAGGTGCATTTATGTTTGTCAAAACCGATTTAATCAATCAAATCAATGGTTTTGATGAAGATTTTTTTATGTACGGTGAAGATTTAGATTTATGTTATAGATTACATAAATTGGGTTATAAAATCAAATATCTACCCCAAACTACAATTGTCCATTTTAAAGGTGAAAGCACAAGAAGAAGTAATATTGACGAATTGCATCATTTTTTTGAGGCAATGAAAATTTATGCTGAAAAACATTATAATAATTCTAAACTTTTCTTGATGTTTTTGAAATGTGGAATTAATTTAAGATATTTAATTGCTAATTTAAATAAATTTAAAAAAGATATTAAGTATATTTTTAGTGATATTTTAATTGTAAATTCATTATTATTATTATCTACTAAATTACTTAAAGGTGAATATTTTTGGTTTCCTGATTATGCTTATCCTTTAGTGTTTTTTGTAGTGCCATTAGTTACATTATTGTCTAAATTTAGTATCGGAGAGTATTTTGAAGGAAATAAATCAACTTTAAGAATTATTTATTCGCAATTAATAACTTTTTTTGCATTATCATCACTTACATATTTTTTCAAAGATTATGCTTTTAGTAGAGGTATAATTTTACTTTTGATTTTACTTAGTACTATCTTGATGATAATACAGTTATTGATAGAAAATCAATTAAACAAAAAGAAAATTGGCAAAAATAAGCGAATTATTATCATTGGTGATATTAATAAAAACAGCGTAATTCTCCAAAACATTGAAAATAATGAAATTAATTCTGTAATTGTAGGTTTTGTATATAATGATAAATTAAAATTAAATTTATCAGAGTTTAATTTAGAAAAATCTGATTTAGAAAAATCGACGAAAATTAATCATAAATACAACTATATTGGACATATAGATTATTTGCCAAAACTAATCCAAGATTATTTTGCTAATGAAATAATTGTTACAAATGAAAATATTAATAAGCAGATTTTTACAAACCTAAAATACAAAAACTTAGACTTCAAAGATAAATTCCATTTTATAGATAATTACGAAGAATTACAAGTATCACGTATACAAAATGAAATAAGTCTGTATGTAAAATTGACAGATAATGATATTTTGCCTATAAGATATAGAGTATTTAAACGTCTATTTGATGTATCAATTTCAACGTTTCTTTTGAGTATTGGATTTCCCTTGTTATATTTGTTTTTTGAATTTGACAAAAATCTAATAAAAAGTTTGATTTTAGTTTTAAAAGGTCAAAAATCTATAATTGGTATAGAGACAATTAACGAAAAATCACTAAAAAGTACTATTGATAATAATTTCAAAAAAGGTATTATCACTCTTAATAATATATTTTTAAAATCAGAAAAACAAAGCATAATAGAGAAATTAGATAAGTTATATATTGAACATTATTCTATTTCTTTAGATTTTGAATTGTTAATTAAATATTTGGTTAATAAAAATGGCAAATAAATTCACCTTAGATTTCGAAAAACCTGTAATAGAATTAGAGAAAAAAATAGATGAAATGAGAACCTTAGGTCAAACTCTTGACTTAGGTGATGAAATTTTAAAATTGGAACAAAAAGCAGAAGAATTAAGATTAAACATCTATAATAATCTAACTCGTTGGCAGAGAGTTCAGATTGCTCGCCATCCAGAGCGTCCAATTACTTCTGACTATTTAAGTAATATTTTTGAAAATTTTGTTGAGCTTCATGGTGATAGAAAATTCAAAGATGATGCTGCAATTATGGGCGGTTTTGCAGAATTAGATGGACAATCAGTAATGGTAGTTGGTCATCAAAAAGGTAGAGATACAAAATCTAATTTGTATAGAAACTTTGGTATGCCCAATCCTGAAGGTTATAGAAAAGCAAAAAGGTTATTCAAAATTGCTGAAAAATTTAATAAGCCAATTATTACATTTTTAGATACCCCTGGTGCTTTCCCTGGTATTGAGGCAGAAGAAAGAGGACAAGCTGAGGCAATTGCTGATAATTTACTATATATGTCTAGTTTAAAAGTGCCTGTAATTGTTGTCATTATAGGTGAAGGTGCTTCAGGTGGGGCTATTGGTATGGGCATTGGAGATAGAATATTGATGTTAGAAAATGCTTGGTATTCTGTAATTGCACCCGAATCCTGCTCTTCAATATTATGGAGAAGTTGGGATTTTAAAGAACAAGCTGCAGAAGCACTAAAATTAACTGCTCCAGATTTGAAAAAATTCTCAATAATTGATAGAATTGTTCAAGAGCCAATTGGTGGTGCTCATACTGACCATCAAAGACAATTTTCAATTTTAAAAAGTGTTTTGATTGAAGAATTATCGAATTTAAAGAAAATTGAAAAAAATGAACTTTTGAAAATTAAAAGAGAAAAATTCTTAAATATGGGTGTTTGGGAGGAATTGAATTAAAATGTTAGATAAAATCAAAAGTCATATTTTAGGTTTAAAATTATGGATGGAGAGTTATGCAGAAAAGCCACAAGCGATGTTTATGCTATTTTTTATATCCTTTATTGAGTCTTCAGTTTTTCCATTACCTCCTGATATTTTATTAGTAGCAATTGCTATTGCAAGCCCGAGGTCATCAATCAAAGCAGCTGCTTTGTGTACTGTTGGAAGTGTATTTGGTGGTGCATTTGGATATTTTATTGGTTATTCTTTGATGAGTACAGTAGGTAATTCTATTGTAGATTTCTACCACGCACAAGAAGTTTGGAAACTAATAGTTGATAAATATAATTCTGAAACAGGTATTTGGTTTTTGGCAATTGCTGCCTTTACTCCTGTTCCTTATAAAATTTCAACAATTGCTGCTGGTGCTACTCTAATGGATTTTTGGACATTTATTTTAGTTTCAGTAATCGGACGTGGAGCAAGATTTTTCTTAGTTGGTGGATTATTTTACTTTTTTGGATCAACCGTAAAAGCATACATAGATAAATATTTTGATAAATTATCAATAGTTTTGGTAATTGGTATAATTGCTGGATTTATAGCACTTAAGTTTATTTTATAAAAACTTTAATTATTTAGTTACCATATAATTTTTTTCTAAAATATTTTTTTATATTAATTTTACACAAATGAGCAAAGTAGCAGCCAATTTTATTCAATTACATGTTGTATTTTTAGATGACTTTAATTATAAAAATAAATATGAAAATTTAGAACATTTAATATTACAAAGAAATTCAAAAATCAAGTTGTATCCCAATATTTGGCAAGTAATTACAGGAACAATTGAAGAAAATGAAACTGCTATACAAACTGCAATTAGAGAATTAAGTGAAGAAACTGGATTAGTGCCGTATAGAATGTGGGCAATACCATATCTTGCTAGGTTTTATGAAAGAATATCTGATACAGTCCAATTTTCTCCTACTTTTTTGGTTATTGTAAATACTAAAGATGTAATTATTTCTGATGAGCATATTGCTTATAATTGGGTTAGTAAAATAAATGGAGAAAATACATTATCTCTCCCAAGTCACAAAGAAGGAATTTCTATTTGCCAAACATATCTTGAAAATGCAGAAGATTTACAATTTTTTGAAATAAACTTATCAAAATATCTGAAATAACAAATAATATTCCCACTTTACCAATGCAGAAAAATACAGTTATAGCCGTTGTTGTTACTTATAATCGACTTGAATTATTAAAAGACTTAATTAATTCACTGAGGTCACAAACTTTTAAAATTAGTCAAATTTTAGTAGTGAATAATGGTAGTACTGATAACAGTAAAGTATGGTTAGACTCCCAAGCTGACCTTAAAGTAATACATCAATCAAATACAGGAAGTTCGGGTGGTCAATATACCTCAATTAAATCTGCCATGGAATTTGATTATGAGTGGGTTTGGATTATGGACGATGATATACTACATGAAGCAAATACTCTCCAAAACCTAATGAAGTATGCCAATAAAGAGTGTGTATTAACTACACTTAGATATGATAATAAAGGGCAAGTTTTCCAAAATGATACAATTAATTACAATTTAAACAATCCATTAAAAAGTTTTTGGGGGCAAATTGTTACAAATCATTTTTTAGAAAATCACAAAGAGGAATTGATTAAAGCTGATGGAATTACGTTTGAAGGTCCATTAGTTCATAGAAATATCATTGATAAAGTTGGACTTCCAATCCATGATTTTTTCATTTATGGCGATGATACTGAATATTTTATACGTATTGCTAAATCTAAATCCCCAATTTATATAGTTAAAAATGCCAAAACGACTCGAAGATTAGACTATACATTAGACCAAAGAGATTTAAATGGAAAATTGATTTTTAATTGGAAACATTATTATATTATTAGAAATTTAATAATAATTAATAGAATTCACGGAAATATTTTGGTAAAACTATTCAGACCTTTTATTTATTTATTTCTATGGCACCAAAGGGCGGGCAATTCAAATGATAAAAAAACAGTACTAAAAGCATTTAAAGACGCACTAAATTTCAAAAGTTAATAAATATTACTTGTTTAGTTAAATTTAAAGATATATATTGAATTTTTAAAATTAATCTATTTTATATTTAATTTCAATTTTGGGAGTTAGTATGTTTCAAGAATTTAAAAGTTTCATTTTACGTGGTAATGTTTTTGATTTGGCAATTGGTGTGATTATCGGTGGTGCATTTGGTAAAATCACTACTTCCGTAATTAATGATTTGATTATGCCTCCTTTAGGATTACTAATTGGTGGAGTAGATTTCAAAAATTTAAAATTAGTAATTGGTGGTACTACCGAAGCTCCAGTAGCAATTAATTATGGTATGTTTATCCAAACTACTTTTGAATTTTTGGTGATTGCAATTGTAATATTTTTTGCAATTAAAGCAATTTCAGTCATTAATAGTAAAAAAGAAGAACAAATAGCTGCTGAAGCTGCTGTAACTCCAGCACCACCAAGTGATGATATATTATTATTGCAAGAAATAAGAGATTTACTCAAAAATAAATAATATTAAAAGAATATTCAAAAATATATGATTATTGATTTAAGAAGTGATACAGTTACTAAGCCAAGCAAAGAAATGCTTGAAGTTATGATTTATGCCCAAGTTGGTGATGATGTATATTTTGAAGATGATTCGGTAAATGAACTTCAACAAAATGTGGCAAATCTATTGGGCAAAGAAGCCGCTTTGTTTGTTCCAAGTGGCACTATGTCAAATCAAATAGCTTTGGCAATCAATACTTCTCAAGGTGATGAAATACTTTGTGAAAAAAATAGTCATATTTTTTATTATGAAACTGCTGCTCCTTCTATAATTTCTAAAGTGCAAATCAGAACTTTTGATGCACCTTCCGGTGTGCCTACTTCAGATCAATTGGAAAGTAAAATCCGTGATGATATTTATTATTACCCAAATACTACACTATTATGCTTGGAAAATACTCATAATAGATATGGTGGATTGGTACTTAATAATGATAAAATTAAAGAGATTAGACAATTTACTCAATCAAAAAATATCAAAATGCACTTAGACGGTGCAAGGCTATGGAATGCAAGTATATATTCTGGAGTATCTTTAAAAGAATATTCTAATAGCTTTGATACAATTTCATTATGTTTTTCTAAGGGATTGGGAGCACCAATCGGTTCAATATTAGTTGGCTCCGATAGCGACATCAAAAAAGCACTCAAATGGCGTAAGATACTTGGTGGAGGAATGAGGCAAGTTGGTTTATTGGCTGCTGCCTGCTCTTATGCTATAGATAACAACTTTAAATTATTAGAAAAAGACCATATAAATACCAAGAATTTTGCTTTAAAATTAGAGGATTTAATCGTTAATAAATTTGGTAAAAACGATTTATTTTTAATTAAAAATGAAATTCAAACCAATATATTAGTTTTTGGAGTAACGGAAAATATCAACTTTGATAAATTTGTTGAAAATATAAAATCCAAAGGTATAAAATTTAATACTTTGGATTCAAAAACTTTAAGATTAGTATTTCACCTCGACATATCAGAATCAATGACTAATAGTGCAGTTGAAATCTTTTTTGAGGGTTTAATAAGTAGTATAAGAAAGTAGCTTAATTGGTTAATTAAAATGAACTTATTCTTGGCTTTAATTGACCAAATTAATTTTCGTTTAGCCAATGGTCAATTTCCAATTCTTCTTGTTCATTTGAGTAATATTCTCCTTTAAATATTCATCATCGGTATTTTTAATATTACTTATTACTTTATTTATTTTTTCTTCTAAAGTAGTCATAATATCCTTGTTTTATTTAATTTTGATAAACAACATAAATTTAACGCTATTTAATTTATATTATTTTCCTTCTTATTTCTCTAAGTGCTTTTCTATTCTTTTATCTGGTACTATCCACATAATTGCGACTGCAACATACATAATTGCTGAAATCCATGGACTA
>JBEICW010000087.1:0-9417 GCA_040383785.1 Ignavibacteria bacterium
ATTAATATTTCTATTATTTAGATATAAATATTGATTAGTTCTGGTACTTTTAGCAATATTGGGTTTTCCAATTATACCATATATCTCAATTCCATCTTCTATGTAATTAATTTCTAATAAATTATTACTTTTCAGATTTCCCAAAACTTCAATAATTCTTTGCTCTAATGTTGTTGGCTTGGTATCAAAAATTAATACATCATTATCATAAAATGTAAATCTACATTCTGGATTTGCTATTGCAAATTTAATAACCGTTTCGGAAATATGTCTAAATTCCGTCAAATCTGATTTTAAGAATTTTCTTCGTGCAGGAACATTATAAAATAAATTACGGACAAAAATCTGTGTTCCAAAATCTGTAGTAAATGGCTCTATTTTAATCTCTTTATTTGGTTCAGAAATTAGTCTATTACCAATTTTATCAGATTTTCGCTTGGTTCTAATTTCTAAATCAGCAACTGCTCCAATTGATGCTAATGCTTCGCCTCTAAAACCAAAAGTTTTGATTGTTTCAAGGTCTTCTTGAGTATAAATCTTACTTGTAGCATGTCTTTTGATAGATAATGCTAAATCTTCTTGACCCATACCTGAGCCATTATCAACAATATGAATTAACGCTTTACCAGCACCTTTGATAAAAATCCCAATAGTATCTGCCCCAGAATCTAAAGAATTTTCAATTAATTCTTTTACAATAGATTCAGGTCTCTGAACAACTTCACCAGCTGCAATTTGATTTGCAATAAAGTCTGGCAAAATGTTAATAGTTCGAGTAGTAATATTAGGAATAATTGGCTCGATGATAAAAATTTCCTTGAATTTAAACGAATAATTAAAAATATTTGTCAATTAATATCAATATAGAAACGCAATTTAAAATTTTATTTTCGTTTTAAGTTTCTAGATACTTTAATTGTTAAAAACTAATAGTTTATTAACAATTTGAGTAAGCAATTAAATTAATTGAATAAAAATTATACAAAATAAATATCAAAAAAATTAAAACCGGAAATTAAAAATGGACTTTAAAAAATTAGCAGATTATTTCTTATTTAGATTTGGTGGCGATGAGGATAATGATACCGACAAACCAGCAATTACTTTTGGTGCAATTGTTTGGGGTGTATTATTAAGAACTTCACTCATAATGTTACTTACCTTATTATTTATAGACAAATTAGATTTATATGGTAATTGGCTTATTGTAGGTGGTGCAATTTGGTTTTTCGCACTTTTCCCAGGATTTAAACAATATCAGAACTTTCAAAGTAGAATTGAAAAGTTAGATGAAGGTACATTATGCGGAAGTTGCAGAAATTATAATAGAAATAGCCAATTATGCAAAATTTACGACCAACACGTCAGTACAAACCATATTCCTTGCGAGGGAGAGTCTTGGGAACCCAAATTTGTAGATATTAATGATTTGAAATGATTACGTTTATTTTGTTATTTTTACTACTTTATATAAAGTTTAATTAACTTAATTCAAGTTATTTAAAGAATAAATTTCCATCTAATTTTGTTAAGTAATTACAATAACTTATCTTTGTAAATATTTTTAAGAAATTTATATAAAATACTTAGTAATTATTGAATAATATTTGTATTATTTTTCAATAACATTAAATCATTCTTTTTTAAGATTTATTACTAAGGTAGATTGTATCAACAAAATATGGAGATAAAATGATTAAAAATGTAAAAAATATCATCAAAGTAACTTTAGTTATAATTTTGATTAATATGTTTAATTCTTGTGGAACAAACGAAAAAGTAGATATGAGCAAAGATAAAGAATTTAAAGAGTTTTTGGGGCAAGTAGAAGGCAAATTAAGCAAAGCTTATACCTCATATACAGAGGCATATTTTAACTCTACTATCACAGGTAAAGATGCAGATTATGCCAAAAGTGCAGAATTAGAAATGAAGTTGAATGAAATTTATTCTAATAAAGAAATATTTTCACAACTAAAAAAATATAAAGACGAAGGTTTGGTAGCAAATGATACTCTAAAAAGAGCATTACTTGTATTATATAATTCATTTGCAGCAAAACAAATAGACACTAACATTTTAAATCAAATGACTAAAATGAGTAGTGAAATTGAAAAAAAATTCTCTACTTTCAGAGCAAAAATTGGCGGTGCTGGAGTTCAAGAAGTTAGTGATAATCAAATAGAAGATATCCTAAAAAATTCTACAAATTCAAAAGAATTAGAAGATGCGTGGCTTGCACATAAAGAAATTGGAAATGTTGTTGCAAAAGACATTATCAAATTAATCAAACTAAGAAATGAATCTGCAAAAAAATTAGGTTACAAAAACTATCACCAAATGAACCTAATTTTGGGCGAACAAGACCCCGAAGAACTTGAGGACTTTTTTGATGAATTAGATAAATTAACTCGAGGAACTTTCCAAACCTTAAAAGCAGAAATTGACTCTTCATTATCTGTAAAATATGGCATCGCTAAAGAAAATTTAATGCCTTGGCATCATCAAAATAGATATTTCCAAGAAGCACCACTAATTTATAATTTAGATTTAGATAAGTATTTTCCAGAAGTTAATATCGAAAAAGTTACAGTTGATTATTTTAATGGAATTGGAACACCAATTGATGATATGGTCAAAAAAAGTGATTTGTACGAAAAAGAGGGAAAATATCAACACGCATATTGTATAGATATTGATAGAGACAAAAGGGACGTTAGAGTAGTTTGTAACATAACACAAACTCAAAGATGGATGGAAACTATGCTCCACGAGTACGGACACGGAGTTTATCAAAAATACGTTGGTGCAGACCTTCCATGGTCATTAAAGGTACCGACTCATACATTTGCTACAGAAGGAATAGCAATGCTTTACGGACGATTTGCAATGTCTCCAGAATGGTTGAATGATATGAAAATTATTGACAATGCAGAAAAAGCTAAAATTGCAAATGACTGCCGTAAAATCTTAAAATTGCAACAATTAGTTTTTAGCCGTTGGGTGCAAGTTGTTTATAGATTTGAAAAAGAAATGTATGCCAATCCAGACCAAGATTTGAATAAATTATGGTGGGATTTGGTAGAAAAATACCAAATGATGAAAAGACCAGCAAACAGAAATTCTCCTGATTGGGCTACAAAAATACATATTGCTTTATATCCTTGCTATTATCACAACTATTTATTAGGTGAGATTTTCGCTTCTCAATTTTATGCATATATCAATACTAACATTGCTAAAAGTAAAGATGGTGAGTTTTCAAGTTTTGTTGGGAATAAAAAATCTGCAGAATTTTTGGTTGAAAAAGTATATAAAGTTGCTAATTTATACCACTGGAAAGATATGATTAAAAACGCAACTGGCGAAGAATTTACTCCAAAATACTACGCAAGAGAATTTGGAATCAAATAGTTGAAATTAGTAAAGTTGTTTTAACAAATTTTAAATTTATATAATTGATACTCAAGTAAACAAATTTTTTATAAAATAGACTTTTATTTGTAGAGGTGCGTTGGCATCTTGTAGGAGTGCAAATAAATTTTTATTAAGAAGGCAAAGTCTAAAACTTTGCCTTTTTTATTTGTGATTTCGACATCGCTCAAGCATCATGTTTTTCCTTGTCTTTTCAACAAGAAAACTTATACCCCTATCCCCTCCAAAAATTAATTTTAATAGGCAGTTAGAATAATAAGAACATTTCAATATTTTTACTCTTTTCCCCTTTTTTATAAGGGTCGATGGCATCGACCTTTCTTCAAAAGAATTGGCGAACACTTTGTGTTCGATTGGAGAAAAGTAAAGATGTCAATTTTGTACTACAATCATTTCACCACTTCGTGGTTGAAAAACTTTCTTTAATCATGTCAATATAAAAAATCTTTCTAATCATGGTTCAAGACAAAAAAAAGGTCAAGTTTTTAGCTTGACCTTAATAATTTTAAGTTTTATTTTTCTTAAATTTTATTTTTTCTTGAAATTCACTTGGATTGGTTGAGAATATTCACTCACTGTTCCATCTCCTAAAGCTCTAACTCTGTAGAAGAATGTTTCGCTTTTTTCGCCAGCATATATTTCAAATTCTGTAGAATTACCAACATTTGCACCTTCGTAAGTATCTACAAATCTTGTAAATTCTTTATCGTAAGCAACTTGCACTTCATAAGCAACTGCATCATTGATTTTATTCCAACTTACCATATATGTTTCATCTAAGTAAGTTGTAACATTATTTGCAATCGGTGGCATTAACTTAGTAAGTTTAAATCTTGGATTAGTTTTAGTAGTTTCCAAATTATAAATTGATGTTTCACCATCACCATTATATTCGGCGACATAGAAAAAATATTTCCCTGGCTCAGGTAATTTAATATCAACAAACAAGTCTTTTTTGAAGCTACCTTTATATACTACATATGTGTTTGTGCCAGGTATTTGGTTTGCTTTATTTCCAAATTCGGGCAATGCAAAGTAACCTTGACCATTTTTAGGCATAACAGGAGTAGTATCTTTGGACATCAATACAATTCTACTGTTGCCATTTCCATCTTTCCAGCCAATACCAATATTACTATCAGTAACATGAGTAAACATTATATTATCTGCTGCTTCTGTTGGCTTTTGTGCAAATGTAGAAACATTAAAACTATCAAACAACTTCGCTTCTCCACCTTCTGCAACTGTATAAATATCAATTGAATAAAGCGTGTTTGGTTGTAAGTTTTTAATATTTACAAACCCATTTTCTTTATTGTCATAAACAGCAAAATTATCTTTTGTGCCTTCTTTTTCGCTGTTGTATGCTTCCAATTTAGTAAAATCAGAAACTAACTTGTCATTATATTCTTTTTTGATATTTGGTAATTCTGCTTTTGCTTGTTTATCTCTAATTACAACAATTTTTCTAACCTTGTCTTGGATATACAGATAAAATCCAATAGAATTATCAGTTCTAGCTAAGTCAGTAATTGGCTTTTCTTTTACTACTTCGCTATTTCCACAACTAATCAAAGTAAAAATTGCAATTACAATTGTCAATATTAATTTATTCATATCCTTCAACTAAAAAATTTAAAACGTTATTTTATTTATTTACTTTTTATTTTTATTTAAACAAATATTTAATATTTGCCTTTTTACAATTCGCAATTTACAATTAATTTCTTTTAATTCAAATTATAGTTATAACTTATGCTTCTAAATAAGTATAACTATACAAACCTGACCTATAAATAGCTAAATATTCCTTACCTTCTGCAGTACTGATTTTCCCAGATTTTACGCAATTAGTTACCCAAGATTCCATTGCTCTAACTAATTTTTTAGGATTGTACTGAACATAATCTAATACATCAGCTACAGTTTCGCCATCAATGATTTGTTTGATTTCATAGCCATCTTTAGTAGCATTGATATGCACAGCATTAGTATCACCAAATAAATTATGCAAATCTCCCAAAATTTCTTGATATGCTCCAACCAAGAATACAGCAATATAATATGGCTCATTTTCAATTAATTCATGAACCGGTAATGTTTGAGATAAATCTCCTTTACCGATAAACATATCAATTTTACCATCAGAATCGCAAGTTATATCTTGTAAAGTTGCACGGCGTTTGGGTTCTTTATTAAGTCTATGTATAGGCATAATTGGGAAAATTTGGTCAATCGCCCACGAATCCGGCAAAGATTGGAATAATGAAAAATTACAGAAATACTTATCTGCCAACATCTTACCTAATTGTTTCAATTCTTCAGGTGGGTGTTTGATACTCAAAGTCATATTATATAATTCTATCGAAATTGACCAAAATAATCTTTCCGTCATAGCACGAGTATTCAAGTCCAAATGTCCCAGTGAGAATAAATCAAGCGCATCTTGACGCAATTGTAGTGCATCATGCCAAGTCTCTAACATTCTCGCTGGAGTAAGGTTATTCAACATTGTATTTAATTCAACTACAATTTCATGAGTTTTATCATTAATATCAATATCTTGCTTCCAAACAGGCGGTGAAGTCGTTTCTAATACATCAAATACTAATACTGAGTGGTGAGCTGTAAGTGCCCTACCGGACTCGGTAATGATATTAGGATGAACTAAATTATGCTTTTCGCAAGCATCTACAATAGTTGCCACTGCATCATTAATATACTCTTGTATAGTGTAATTTATACTACTTGCACCAGTGGAACGTGAGCCGTCATAATCAACACCCAATCCCCCACCAATGTCAACATACTCAATTTCACAACCTAATTTAGTTAATTCAACATAAAATTGCGACACTTCTTTGAGAGCAGTCTTTATTTTTCTAATCATCGTAATCTGACTACCTAAGTGAAAGTGTATTAATTTAATACAATCTTTCATATTATTTTCATCAGCTATGCCAATAGCTTCCAGTAGCTCACTTGCATTAAGTCCAAATTTACTTCTATCTCCCCCAGATTCTTCCCACTTACCACTACCTGAGCTTGATAATTTGATTCTAATACCAATATTAGGTCTAACTTTTAATTTTTTAGCAATATTGATTATTAGTTTTAATTCGTTTAGCTTTTCTACCACCAAATATACAGCTTTACCCATTTTTTGAGCTAAAAGAGCTAACTCAATAAAATCTTCATCTTTGTATCCATTACAAATAATAGGTGCATTATCATTATCTGTGATTGCCAATACAGCGTGAAGTTCGGGTTTTGAGCCTGCTTCTAATCCAATATTATATTTACTACCTTGACTAATCAACTCCTCTACAACAGGTCGCATTTGATTAACTTTGATAGGATAAATTACGTAGTATTGACCTTTGTATAAATATTCTTCAGATGCCTGCTTAAAGCAATTTGAAATCAATTCAATTCTATGGTCTAAAATATCAGGGAAGCGAAGCAATACTGGTGTAGAAACGTCTTTAAGTTGTAATTCATCAATTACTTCTTTAATTTCTATTGGCTTGTATTCGCTTCTTGGAGATACTGTTACATTACCATTATCGCTGATTGCGAAATAATCAATACCCCAACCTTTAATATTGTATAATTCGCCGGAGTCCTCAGTAGTCCATTTTCTCATAATTTGCAGTAAATATTGGTTAAAAATTTATTTTTTGTAATTAGTTTTATCAATTATTCAAAAATAAAAATAATAAAATAAATAAACATTATAAACACAAAAATAGTTTAATTTCTTTTAAGAATATTTATTTAAGCAAAATATAAGTCTGCACTATTTACACTCAATTTAGCATTTTTCAAAAGAACTTCTTAAAATATTAACCATTTACAATTAACAATTAATAATTATCTTATGACGCATATAGTGCGTAATTATTTGGTATAAATAAAAAGAAGGGGCGATACCATCGACCCTTACGTAGAAACAAAAAAGGTCAAGCGAGACGCTTGACCTACCAGAATTATAATTTAGAATGTATATCTAAATGTTGGGATTGGAAAAAAACCTTGTTGGTATTCAGTTACAATGCTATTTGTGCGTCTATTGTATTGTTGTGAAAATACGTTTTGGTGGTTAGTGATATTCTGTAAATCTATTGAAAATTCCATTGATGAATTTTCGTAATCTACTCTATATGCAAGTTTAATATCTGCTCTAAAGTAAGGAGTTTGCTTTTCTGAAAATGCTCTTTCAGTGATAAAAACTGCTTCACCTGCTTGTTCAGATTTAGCAAAGTCAATAGGAGTAAGATATCTACCACCAGTAGTTGATAATCTTAAGTTTATTGCAAAAACATCATCACCAAATTTGAACTCTTTTCCTGATAGTAAATTTACTACATAATTAGTATTAAATGCAGTGTTTCTCTCTATGCCATCTTTGCCTGTGTATTTGGATTCAAATAATGAACTTGTTAATAACATATAAAATCCATCAGTAAAGTTCTTTTCAATTGTAATTTCAGCTCCGTAATTTTTACCCGTTCCATTATTTACTAAATATGGTTCATCAGTTGGAGCAAATGAATTGCCTGTATTCAATACAGAAAATGTGTTATTAAATCGGCTAATTGGCACATCAAATAAATCTTGATAATAACTTTCAATTTTAAATCTCCAATCGGTTGTAAATTGGTGTTCGTAAGTCATTACCAAATGATGACTTTTTGTGAAATCTAAATCTTGATTGGTAAAAAATTTATTTCCAAGGGAATCATAAGAAAGTACATAACTTGTGTAAATGCTTTGAATTTGAGAATGTAATCCATAACCTAATGAAAATGTATTAGCTTCATCAACAATATATTGAACATTTGCTCTTGGCTCTAAAATTGATTTATCACCCAGACTATAGTTTTGGAAATGTAATCCAACACTTGCAGAAAGTAAGTCTGTGAATTTGTATTTATATTGTGTAAATGCTTGAGTTAAGATGTTTTTATCTTTTGTATCTACATTTATTCTATCACTTCCAATATCAGCCCCATTTGGATATTCAACATCTTTATTGAACAAACTAAAATCAAACATATCAACATTTGCACCAGCAACTAATGAACTTTGTGCATCAAATTTATGCTTTAGGTTTGCAACCAATGAATATTTATTAACTTGAAATTTTGCTTGTCCTTTTAAAAAGAATTCTTCTCTTGTTAATATATTAATCGAATCTTGTGAAATATTTTCATTTGTTTGAGAAAATCCTGCAGTTAATTTAAAAGATGTATTTTGTGAGAATATTGACTCCCAAGATAATCCACTAATTATAGTCGAATAATCAACAATTGTATTTATATCATCTGGACTATAAAAATTTTTTTTACTTGTATCTGCTTCGTTACCCAAAAATGAAACATCTGACATACCTGCGATACCAAAAAATGATAATCTATTTTTGTCGTCTAATTGAAAATTAAATTTATAATTCAAATCTTGATAATCTGGAATAGCCGAACCAGTACCCAAGTCCAATCCAAGTTTACTAAATACTGCTAAAGTTGAATATCTATAATTAATCAAATATGAAGATTTACTATCTGCACTAAATGGACCTTCTGCACCAAATTCAAAACCATTAAACCCAATTTGACCAATAAATTCTGATTTATCGGAGTTACCATTTCTCAATCTCAAATCAAATGACCCAGCAGTAGCATTACCATACTGAGCAGGAAATGCACCAGTCATAAAGTCAGATTTATCAATGTTGTTGTTATTAATCATGCTCACTGGACCACCAGTAGAAGTTAATGAGCCAAAATGATTGGGATTGGGGATATTTAAACCTTCTAATTGCCATAAAACTCCAGCAGGTGAATTACCTCTAACAATTATATCATTACGTGAGTCATTTGCCCCAGTAACACCAGCAAAATTTGCAACCATTCTTGAAGGGTCACCTAATGAACCAGCATATTTTTTAGTATCTTCGTAATTAAATGCTCGAGTACTTAC
>JBEICW010000088.1:0-9399 GCA_040383785.1 Ignavibacteria bacterium
GAGAACCTATTCATTAACATAGAACTATATACCGCTTTAATGGACATTAGGGACCGTTTTCAGAAGGAAATAGCGAATTACGAACTCATACAAAGGAAAATGAATTCCCCCTACTCTAAGGAGCTTAAAAGAAGGAAAGTGGCAATGGAGAAGATTAAGGAAAGGGAAAAGGAACAAAAGGGGGAAACTTTGTTTGAGGAAGAACTTTCACTATGGTTTGATTAAAACAACAAAGGGTATAAAGAATAACGATTTACTCTCTATACCCTTCTTACTTAACTTAATAACTACCATTAAGTGGGTGAAAATATGGGGGAAACAGATTAATGGTTGGTTATATATTTGTTAAATTCAAAATTGACAATCTGTAATAATTTATAAATACAAAACCCAAAAAAGCGATTAACCCAATAACTTTAAAACCATCATACCATATTGCGTGTGTATCAACCAAATTGATATAAAAATAGTAAAGCATAGCAATAAAAACTGAAATTAATTTAAAAATAAACCAATAGAATTTCAAATTACTCCCGCTATTTAATGCAATATGAAGCGAATACGCACTCTTTGTTAAGCTAATATTTTGAAAAAATGTTTTATAATTATAATACAATAACCAAAATGTAATCAAATAGAAAAGTATGATATTAAAACTATGAAACCATCCTAAAAACTTAAGGGATAAAAATGAAATTAATATAAAAGTTCCAATCGTATATACCTCATAAAAAAACCATTTAATACTTTTCATAATTTTTATTTTAATTTTTTATAGTTTGGGAGTTAAATACATTGAAATAATTGTATGTTGATTTGTAAACCTATCTACCATATCGGTTATTAATACGTGTGTAGCAAATTCCATTTCTTTTACTAACCATTTACCTTTTTTATTTTTCATACCATCCTTTACTAATTGAGAAATTGGTGCAAATTTGTATCTAATATCAATATCTCCAATTTTAATTTTATATTCAACATCGTTAATTTTAATCACTGGGGTGGTTGTTGTCATACCCATTAATGTTTGTGTTATTGTTGAATCTGTTATGGTTACTTCGCCGTCTATATCAACCGATTGAATACCTAATGTTGGTAATTGTGTATTCATTTTTGAGAAAGTAAATGTTTGTGATTCACTTACCAAAGTTCCTAATAGCAATATCAGTAGTAATAATATTTTTTTCATAATTTATAATTTTAATACTCTCCACCCATTAGTTTAAATAATTCAATTGTTTCTTTAATTGATTTGATTTGTGAGGATGTAATTGATTTAGTATCAAAATATTGTCTTCCTTCTAATCTTATTTTTGCTGATTTACTTTGAATCAACGCATTTAAAACTTCCTTAGCTTCTGAATCAACAGCTTCATCAGACCATTCCCATACCATACCACCATCTCCATTGTCGGTTTTAACATCTATTGGTGTATAAGAATACGCATTACCATCGATTGAAAACTTATACTTTCTAATAAACAACCAATCATCAGCATAATATTGATGAACTATTCTCAAAACTTCTGGTGCACCATTTTTAGTGCCGAAATAACAATAGAAACCATTTGCATTTCTAAAATTTGGTGATGTTTTGGGTTCATACCAAACTAAATTGTTTTCATCAAATTCATCTTTTTTTATTCTAAACTTTTTTTTCAGTTCTTTAATTTGAAGAGTCTCTTCAATAAGCCTTTGATTTCCATTCGGTTTATTTAGATTTGATTTCAAATCTTTACCACTATTTTTAGCCGCTTCAATGGCTCGTTTATCCATTTCGGCGATAGATTCGGCATTCAACTTATATTTAATATCCTCCCTCTGTTCATTTAGTACTTCAAAATCATAGTACTCTTTTCCTAACTTTAGTTCTTTTTCAAAAGCTACTCCTATTTCATACCTCATTTTTCCATAATAATAGGCTGCGGAATCACTTTCGTATTCAGAAACTGTACTATCGGTTTTGTATTCCATACCTATACCTAAAATTCCCTTTTGTTTACTATGTATTAAAAGAGTATAATTTTTCTTAGTTAGTGAATCACACGAAATCAATAACACTATGAATGAGAGAAAAAATATTGATTTTATTTTCATCATTTATTATTTTAATATAGACCCAATTTAATTACTTCATCATTAGTAAAACCACACTCATAAGCAATCTGTTTGTTATACTTTCTGATTGCACCGTTTAGTGTAAATAATCTATATATGGCCCACATACCAATGCCTCCAATTGTAAGATAATAGAATATCTGTTTACCCATCTTTCCCATTGAACCGTAACTCCATCCTAAGAAGAGAAATAATAACCACATAGATGTTGGAGTCAATGCCCTTTGTTGATATGCGAATTGTTTGTCCATAATTATTAATTAAACTAATTAATCTTTTTTCCACAAAACAGCTATTACCCAAAAATAAGTTATTAAACCTGCTAATTTAGCAATGTTTAGAACAAAAATTAAAGATGTTGGAAATGAATAAGGATTATATAAAGCAAACCCAAAATCTGTAGCTAAATTTATTATTTCAAAAAAAAGGAAAGCAACTACTAATTTGAAATTACTCTTCCATAAAATAATTGAAGCTAAAACTGAAAAGACAAAAGTTAAACCTCCAATAATTACTGAATAAAAAACTGGAAAGACTTCAACACCATTTTTATCAGTTTCAGTAAAATAAACTGATAAAATATAGAGTAAGATTCCAAATATTGATAAAAGAATATTCTTCATAAATTAATGATTTGCCTTAAGTAACTCTTCTAATTTTAAAATAACTTCACTAACTTTTCTCGTTTGTCCAAAATTACCATATTCATCTTTACGACATCTGGAGCAGTTAGTATTATCGGCAGCTTCATTCTTATTGCCACATTCACATATCCAATATACCCTACCTTTATTTAATAAACTAGTTCCAATATCTTCAGTTGAAACTTTGGGAAATACTTCTTTAATTTTCCCTAAAATCTTTTCTACTAATTCAAAATCAGAATTGGTATAGGATTTATTATAATGATAAAGAAAATTCAAACATAATCTTTGCTTTTCCCTATCCTCATTGTTTGATAATATTTGCAATATTTTAGAATAATCAACAATACACTTTTCGAAGATTGTTGAAAGTGCAGTATTTTCATACGCCGTCCTATTCTCTTTACTGAAATTGGCAATAGTTTTATCAAATAAATCTTCTTTGTTGAGGTTACTTATATAGGCTGAAAAAACAATTTGCCAATTTGATGGGTCTTTTAGAAATACATAATTTAGATATGGTTCAAATGCCTCAGGCAAAGGGTTATTGATTAAATATTGCTCCACCCAATCTGCCGATGGATAAAAACTACCATCATTTATTTTTTGTAGTATCCTATTCTTAGTAATATTATTATTTAAGGTATCAATGCTTATTGTATCAATTTGAGAAGTTTGTTTACTCAATTTTACAGCAGTTGCAATTGCAGTAACCATAAACATACTCTTATTCCCTCCAGAAATCTCATCAACATCAATTTTCAAATCTATCAGAGCATCTGCTTTAATTTTTTTACCTTTTTCTTTTAAACCCTCGATAACCTGATTTGTAATTTCAGCTAACCTTTTTTCATAGGAAGAGTTATTTCCACCAAAAAAATCACTGAAAGAAGCATTTATATCACTAAAAATATTTGTTCCTAATACAATTCTATTATGCACTACAGATAGTATTTCTGTAATCTCGGTATTAGGAATAGTAGATGTGGTTGTTGTAATCATAATGAATTTTTAGTTCTTACCATTTTTTTTGATTGAATAAGTTGTTATAGTATGCGCTTCCTTATATAACTTATCTATATCTATTCCTTTAGATTCAGCATCTTTTTCTAATAATTTAATTTGTACATAAAGTAAACCTTTGATTTTTTCAGAATTCAGATAGATTTCTCTTATCCATAAGACAATTACAATTGAAACTATAAAGACTACAATTGATAAAATCGCGATTATCATTTCATCCATAAATAAATTTTTTAATATTATTCTGAAACCAATTTTAATAAATAAATCTGTTCATCTTCTTTAACTACAATATTTCTAAAATCAGTAATTGTTCTAATTGAACCATCCATATATTGTACTTTAATTGAAACCAATTTAACTGTTTCTACAATATCAGTAAACCAAACATAATCCCATTCAAATTCAGCTTCATCATATTGCTTAATTGGACCTACACACCTAACATTATTGATATAAGAACCTCCGTATTTATTTAAAACCTTATCATTTACAGCATTAATGCCTACGAAAGAGATGTTAATATATTTAATTGTTTTTTTGGTCGGATTGAAAAATTTAATCCTAAAGCCAGTTCCGTCAGTATACTCACTATTATCAAAAGCAGTATAGTCCATTATAGCAATACCCGCCTTTTGTAAAGAACTAATTAAATTCTTCCCCCTTATCTCTCTTAAAGCCTCTTCCTTTCTCTCTCTTTCAGATAAAATACTATCAATTTCAGCCTTTGATTTATACTTTGATGAATCAGTAATTGTAACATAAATGTTTCCATCAGATTTAATCTTAGCTTCAATTGTATAATTCCATTTAGATGATTTATTCCATTTTGAATAATACTTTATTTCATCATTTGATACTTTATAAAGAAAACTATTTCGATTAAAATTATAATCATTTTTTTCAATTTTCTCACTTTGTTTACCGTGCTGATGAGATATACTATCAATTATCATTTTATAATTATCAATTATATCTGAAGGTTCATTTAAATTATAAAACATAATATCATAAGAATATACATCTTCAATAGATTCGTTCTTATTTGCAAATAAAAAAATACTAGACTTCATTTTTGAATTCATTTTCAAAATATCAAATTGCTTCTCAACATTATTCCATTTATTAATAAAATCAATCCCAAATAATTTTTGAGAATTAAGTTGAGAATAACTTAATAAAAAACAAACCATTAAGACAAATGCGAGCCTATTTTTAATGATGGAAGTAAACATTATTTTAAAATATTTTTGAGATAATAAAAAAAACAATTATAAAAATATTGATTGTAAGTAATGTATAAATAATTGAATTTATAGACATAACAATAACTTTATTCTTATCTATAAACCCATCTCTAATCCACTTCCATATTATGTATAGTATTAGAAATGGAACTACAATTTTTAAAAATACTCCGATAATTGATTTTAACATCTCATCAAAATCAATACTGCTAGTATTTATAAAAATGGCAAAACTTATTATAGATGTAAATAAAGTAAAAAAATAAATTCTTTTTAAAAATTGTGAAAACATAAAAATTATAAATTATTTATAAAGATTCGAGAGTATTTCGAAATTAATTTCTACAATCAATCATAATTGTACCAGCATTAGAGATGTAAACATCATTTACCTTTGAGTTACCTTTATAATGATTTAGTAGAGATTTCTTCAAACTTTCATACTCTTCGGAACTGACGGATTTATTAATCTTTACATTAATTAATCTACCAATAGGAGTAATTGTGTATTCTCCATCCTTAGTAGTTTTTGAATTATCGGCACTATTTAATAAACCATATCTTTCATAGGTAGTTGATAAGGATTCAACAAATGAATCAGTGATTTTATATAAATCACTTTTATTAAATGAACACGAGGTCAAACCTAAAATCATCATTAATACAAATAACTTTTTCATAATTTTTTTTATTTATATGATTAAAATCTAAAAAACATCCCAAAATTAGCTCCATTGAAATTATCATAACCAAAGTAAGGTGACAACATTGTCTTTAATTTATAAGACATAAATACACCTGAGAGAACTTTACCCCCAGCATCCTGTGATGTATAATAATAGCCATTTGGGGATAAAATTTGAAGTTTATCGTAAGCATTAAAAAATTTCACGGAACTACCATAACCTAATTTACCGCCAATTGTAAGCTTATTGAAACCATATCCAAATGTTCCATAAAACCCGAGATTTTCTCTTACTTTAATTTCATATATATCACTGCTAAATGCATTAGGCCCCATAGTTTCACTATAATTTTTACCAATACCACCTTTAAGTCCCCCAGAAAAACCAAACCCCCAAACAAAATTTGTTTTTGTATTAAAATTAAAATCAAACCCAAATTTATTTGTAGTACCATAGTATAATACCATATCAAAAGAAGGTCTTTGGTTTTGATTTAGACTAAGATTTTTATTTTTTTGTCGTACTTCCTGTCCATAAGAAACAAACGCCACAAAAACCAATGAGAAAATTAATAATTTTTTCATAATTTATGCTTTCACTGACAATAAGTATAAAAATGCCAATACAGATATAATTAAGCTTACTACTGTAATTTTAGCAACAGTCCTAAGCCACCAATTTGTTTCCTCTATATCAGTTTGAAGTAGATATTTTCGTTTATCAATTATTGGAAGATTATTAAAATCTTCTTTAGATAATTTATAGTCGTTTAAATTCATTGTACATTGATTTAATTTATTTTTCTGAAATCTTTCTAAGAAGTTTAATTATTGTAGAAATACCTTCTAATAAAACACACAACCCTAATGTAGCCATTATACCTCCTGCAGCATATAACAAACCTACTAACCAACTACCATTAAAAATCATCAATAAGCCAATTAAACCTGAGCCAATCATACCGACTAATTTAGTAGTAGGTATAATATCGTTATCAAATTTATCTTCAGTTAACACATCAATATTAATATTTGATTGTGTTTCTGATTTTGGTAATTCAGAGGAATTCAATGTAAATAATTCACTAACATTATTCAGTCCAAAATGTTTTGAAATTTGAGATGCATTTAATACACCACATCCTCTGCTACTTAATTCTTTAGCACAACTTTGAACTTTTTCAAATTCTTCATTTTGATAATTGTTCAATACATCCTCTAATTCCGAAATTGATTTGTTACTTAAGTTTTCCATAAAATATAGATTTTCTTAAAGTTAGTCCAATTCATTTGTATTAAGGATTATCACAATATGATTTATCTCAATGTGGGGCAAAAACAGATGTTCTCGCCCTACCAAATACCTCACAATAGACTGATTTTCATGCATTTAGACTTGTTTTCGTGGACCATTTTTCTTAAATTTGGGTATAAAATCAGTAAAAATGAGCAAAATAGTATCCTATCTCCGATGTTCCACATCTTATCAGTTAGAAGGCCACTCCATTGACAACCAAAGATTGAAGATAAAGCAGTATTGCGAACTCCATAATTTGATTTTATCCGAAGAGATAGTGGATGAAGGGGTAAGTGGTAAAAACTCCAATCGTGAGGGTTATATGAGGTTATTAGAGATAGTTCAGAAGGGTGAATGTGATGGTGTAGTGGTTTATTCCCTTAGCCGTTTCTCCCGTAACACTATGGATACCCTATCTTCTATTGAGAAAATGAACCAAAAAGGGATAACCTTCCATTCCTTATCAGAAAGCATAGATACCTCCTCACCCAATGGAAGGTTCTTTTTAACCATTTTAAGCTCCCTTTCACAGTTAGAGAGGGAAATTACATCCCAAAGGGTTACAGATGTTTTAAGGGGGTTAAAATCGACAAATAAACCCTATTCTAACGACCTATACGGATATGATAAGGTTGATGGTAGATTGGTGGAAAATGAGAGGGAAAAGAAGATGCTTAGGAAAATCCATAAATTGCACAGAGATGGTTTGAGTAGTAAAGGAATAGCAAAATACCTCAATGAGAGAAATTACAAAACAAAAAGAGGTGGGAAGCAGTTTTATTGCTCAACAATCAGATATATACTAAAATCAAAAATTACATAAATCTTCAAAATTTAATTTAATGAAAGAGCCGATTTCTTACAAATACTTAAAAATTTCAATGTTGACATCTCTTATATTAAGCTTTATGTTAACATTGTTAAATATTTATTTGATTTGGGATAAATCATTCATTACTACCATTTTATTAATTTCAATATTGTTACCACTATTAATGCAATTAATAATATTAAACTATATCAATAAGGTTAATGACATCAGAATATTTATAAATGTTTTTGCTTTAATCGTTGTATTGGGGGGTTACTTAGAATACAGCACACTATATAAAGAGAATTTAAATTCTAATTTACTTCTATATAATAAAACACATTTAATAGTTAAAATAATATATGTCACATTAATAACATATTTTATCAATACAAAAGAAGTCAAAAAATGGGTTGCAGAAAATAAAATTGATTATAAAAAATCAAATAAAAAACTTTTTATAATTATAATATTATATCTAATCCTAGCAAATACTTTAAAATGGATATATACTGAACAATATAAAGCAAAATTTAAGATAACGCAAAGTATAAATAAAAATTAATTTATTTGTACTTTATTTTTAAATTTAATAATAATAATCCAAATATAACCAACCGTTATTTGAATTAAACAAATAAAACTTACAATCAAACCAATATCTTTATAGATAAGTCCAAATAGTAGTGCAATCAAAAATATAAATTCAAAAAATAATTTAAACTTTAATTTATTAGATGAATAAAATTTATTTTTTATTGAATAACTAAATAGTAAAAATGCAAAAATAAAATATAAAAGAAATACTATAAATCGAAATGTAGGATTAAAAATACAGAATAAAAATAATAAAAAAAATAGAACGTAAGGAGCTAATTCTTTAAATAAATTATTAAAATTATATTCATAATCAGCATTTTTAAGGTCTTTTGAAACTAAATATAAACCTGTAAAAGAACCTATGATACCCAAATAAAAAGGAACACCTCCATTTTGAAACATCAATACTTCACCGAACCACTTTATGTTATTAGATATAACCCAAATATATACTCCAGTTAATATCATAAAAATTGAAAACAAAAATACACTCGAGAAAAATTTATAATTAGGTGCAATTTTACTCCCAGTTATTACAAAAGTTAAACTAAAAACAAATGGAGTTAATAATCTTTCTGGCAGTTCAGGATATGGAGTTACAAAATGATTTAATGTTAAAATTAAAATCCAATGTAGTGGGAATAAAATTGCAATTGCCGCAATAATTGACATTGGAAGTACTAAAATCCATCTTATGATATTAAAAGTATTTTTCATTATAGTAATTAAGAAAGTTTAATCTTACTCAAATCCAAATCATCAACTTTGTGAATCATTCTATGACAATTAGCACAAAGTAAAATCAAATCCTTTTCTGTTGTTTTAGTTTCCCCATCCAATTTGTGTAATGGCACTATGTGGTGTGCTTCTATAAACCCCTCTCCTATCTTACCATATACCTTAGAATAATCAAATCCACAATTCTCACAATATAAACTTCCATTCTCCTTTAAAAAATGATTTTTCTTATC
>JBEICW010000089.1:0-9366 GCA_040383785.1 Ignavibacteria bacterium
ATTTGCTGTAACTATTTGTAGATAAAATGCGTCTATTGTATAAGAGGAAAATTGCAATGTATTATTATGTACAATTTTTGCTAATTTAAATTCGTTAATTGTTATTATTTTAATTCGAAATATACTATATTTTTCAAAAGGGACTATGAAAAACTTACTTAAATATAATTCAAATTTCTCAGTTTTAAAATCAATAAAGGAATTGCTTATTTTATTGATTGTGGTTTTTAGTATCCAATCATCAATTTCACAAGAATTGAAGAGAATTAATGCGAGTAATTTTATTACTGTAATTAAATTAGACCAAAATGCTAAAAGCAATAATCTAATGAAAGCTGCAAATAATAAGGTTGATTTTTTATTAGAAAAAAATGAGCTTTATCAATCATTTATGGGTGAAAATTCTATATACTTAGAAAACTTCCCAATTGGCGAAAATAATTTTGGCAATTTAAGACTATATTATTCAGAGCCTGCTTATGATGAAAATACAGTTATTAATGTATATTATCAAGGTAAAGTTACTCAAGCCAAATTGCCTGATTTTAAATTGTATTCAGGAACAATAGATGGCGATACCGAAAGTGATGTAATTATGATTGTTTCCAAAAATGGAATTAGTGGAATAGTTCAAACTGGTTATGGTAACTCATATAACTTAGGTTTAAATATAGAAAACAATTCTAAAATTTCAGAAATTCAAGTTGCAAATAATAACAATTTGTATACTTTGGTACTTAGTGATAGAGCCGAATTAGATCATAACGCTGGAGTTACTAATACTTGCGGAGTGAGCGACATTGAGCAAAATCCAAATGGTTATGGCGATGGCTTTTTGGGTGATTTTAATGATGATTTTGACTTAAATCATAAAAGAAATTCAACTAATAATGGCTTATTAGGAACTGAAATCTTAGAAGCAACAATTGCTATGGAAGGAAATCATGAGTTTTTCTTGATGTTCAAAAATAACAAAAATGACCCAGATCTAAAAGACTTAGCAGATAATCAGCAAGCTATAACTCGCGGTATTGAATATATGACTCAAGTAATGTCTATGTCTTCATTAGTATATAGACGTGAATTAAATATTACTCTTAAAATTGGGAATATTGATTTTTATGCAGATAAAACTAAAGACCCGTACTTCCCATTATTTAATCAAATTTTATCTGCTAAATTAAATAGAATGAGAACAGTATGGTCAGGTAGAAGTAGTATTAAAAGAACAGTTGTTTCGCTTTTTACTAATTTACGTTCACAGCCAGCAAACTCTACAATTGCCGGAATTGCGTATGTAGGTAGCCCAAGAACAGGGGTTTTATGTAGCACTGGTCAAGGATATAACGCTTTGGGTATGATTGGCTCATTTATGTATCCAACAATGAATTTTACAACTGACGTCAATGTAACTGCACATGAATTGGGACATAATTTTAGTTCGCCACATACACATAATTGTTATTTCAAACCCCAAATTGATACTTGTTTAACTCAAGAAACTAATCCTAATACAGATGCATGTATAGAGGAAGGAAGTTTGAGACGTATCAAATTTGATGGTGATATTATGAGTTATTGCTTTTTGTCAGGTGGTTCAATTTTAAGATTTCACCCAAGAATAAAAGAGTTGATGAGAGCAGCGGCAATAACTGCAAAAACAAAATGTGTAACCGTTCCTACTGGTAGAGTATTGCAATTAGTTCAACCAAAAGGGCAAGAAAAATATGTTTCAAATGAAATAATCAATATTAGTTGGAATGTAGCTAATGTAGGTAGAATTAAAATTCTCTTTTCATCAAATGGTGGTGAAACTTGGGAAAGTATAGCTAATGATTTAAATGCTGTAACTGATTCGATTTATAAATGGAAAACACCAGATATAGACACTCGAAATGCATTAGTTAGAATTGTAGATATGACAAACGAAACGGTATTAGATGAAAGTATAACTCCATTTGAAATTCAAAAAAGAGGTATTGAAATTTTATTCCCAGCCGAAGGACAAGGAATTGGTTTTAATACAGAAACAAACATATTATGGTCAAAAACTGTAATTAATAATATTAGATTGAAATATTCTTGGAATGGGGGCAAAGATTGGACTACTATTTTAGAAAATGTAAATACATTCAATTTAAGTTATAATTTTGCAGATAGTACCGTAAATAATGCAGTTTTAAGGATTGAAAGTATTGATAACCCAGAATTTTTTAGTATTGTTAATTTCAAAATTGGGATGGAAAAAGTAGATTTTATTGTTCCAAATATTGAAACAATATTATGTGATTCAACTAAATCAATGAGTTTTGAATTTACGTCTGATTTTGCAGATAAAATAGTTTTATGGGTTTCATTTGATGGCAAAAAGAACTGGAGAAGGTCTCATGTTGGATTTATTGATGCAAATAAAGGAACACATTTATGGAATTCAAATTCAATTATTGCCTCTGATAGTGTATTTATTAAGGTAACACCATTTGGAGCAAGTAATGATTTGATTATTGGCGAAGCAGGACCTTTTATAATCAAAGAATGTGTTGATTTAACTTCAGTTGAAGAATTGCCAATATTTTTGGATAATTTGTCACCAAACCCAGCAGATGATAAAGTTACTATATCTTTGGGTGCATTACCAAATATCAAAATCAATATTAACGAAATTAGATTTCAAATCACTACAATTACAGGTGCTGTTATTAAAGAATTTAAAGCTAATGACAATGTTGTAAACGGCAAAATTGAAATGGACGTTAGAGATTTGGCTCAAGGTACTTATTTAGTAACTATGATTATTGATAATAAAGTATCAAACAAAAATTTACAAATCATTAGAAAATAATAGAAATAATAGAAAATAATTGTTAATTTTATAATTCTAAAATGTTAAATATTGAAAAATATCTTTTAGTAATTTATTTTTCTTAAATAATATTCACATTTAACATATATAAATCAATTAAGAATTAGAAATTAAATGTTTATTTCATTTGAAGGGATTGACGGTTCGGGCAAAAGTACCCAAATCAAGTTATTACAAGAAAAATTAGAAAGTTTTGGTAAGTCTGTAGTTTCATTACGTGAGCCAGGTGGGACAGAATTATCTGAAAAAATTAGAGAATTGCTTTTACATAAAGATTATGATTTAAATTCAGAGACTGAATTGTTATTATTTGAATCTGCAAGAGCTTATCTAACTAATACAATTATTATTCCTTCTTTACAAAGTGGTAAAGTTGTATTAATTGATAGATTTTTTGATTCCACTATTGCATATCAAGGTTATGGAAGAGGTTTGGATTTGGATTTTATTGATAAGTGTAATTTATTTGCAACTCAAGGTATTGAGCCAGATATTACTTTTTATCTTAAAATCAATATGAATACTTCTAATGAAAGAAGGATAATGAATACCAAAGATAGAATTGAAAAATCAGGATTGGAGTTTTATCAAAAAGTAATTTCTGGTTTTGATCATATTGCAATAAACAATCCTAAAAGAGTTGTTACAATAAATGCAGAAAATAATATAAGCACAATTCATGATGAAATAATGGAAATTGTCAATAAAATGATGGTTTTAAAGCAAAATTAAAAAGAAAACAAAAAAGAAAACAAAATAAATAAAATTTTAAAAAATGGAGTTATAATGATTAAATTAATTACTAAGGTCTTAAAGAAATCAATGTTATTATTGATTTTAGTTACTATAGGTATAAATTATTCAAATGCAGAAAACTTGAATAGAATCAATACAAATGATTTTTTGACAATTACAAAATTGTCTAAAGACTTAGAACAAGAAATGTATAATAGTAAAATTGCTCGCACTCAAAGTATGGACAACCGTATTGATTTTACAATCAATAGCAAAAATTTAACTCAAGCATTTTATGGAAAAACTTCTGTTTATCTTGAAAATTTCCCTATTGGCAAAGGACAAGTTGGTAATTTAAGATTATATTATTCAAAACCGGCATATGACAAAAACACTAAAATATCATTATTATACAAAGGTAAAGCAATTGATTATAAATTGCCAGAATTTATGACTTTTTATGGAACAATTGATGGCGACAACGAAAGTGATGTATATTTAAATGTTTCAGAAACTGGAATTAGTGGGCTAATCCAAAATGGAAATGGAAATATTTTCAATATTGGTCAAAATTTAGTTTTAGAATCTAAAGTTGCAAGTTTACATACAATGATACCAACATCAACAGAAGAAAGTATGCATTTGAATGGTGTAACAAACTATTGCGGTGCAAGTGACAAACAAAATTTTGATAGTTTTGGAAAAGATGATTACAATCCAAATGAAGTACCGAAAGTTGACAAAAATGGCAATTTACAAGCTACTTCTATCTTAGAAGCACATTTAGCATTAGAATGTGATTATGTATATTTCTTTAAATTCAAAAAAAATAGACAAGATGTTACTCTTGAAGATGAAGCAGATAACCAACAAGCAATTGCTGCAGGTATTACTTATATGAATGAAGTTGTTACAATGGGAACAAGAATTTATCAAAGAGAAGTAAATGTTACTTTTGTAATTGACACAATAGTATTTAACGCAGACCCAAGTTATGATGGATATTATGACATTAGAACAAAAGATTTAAGCGATAAATTAGGAAGAATGCCACAAGTTTGGGCTCAAAGAAGTAATATAAGTAGAACATTAGTTACACTGTTTTCAGATGTAAGAAGTCAACCATCAAATGCTACAGTTTTGGGTATTGCTATGAGTGGCTCTCCATATACTGGTGCATTATGTAGCAAAGACATTGGTTATTCTGCTGTTGGTATCACAGCTAATGGTAATTATCCAACATTTAATTATTCTCAAGATTTACAAGTATTTGTTCATGAAGTAGGACATAATTTCAGTTCACCACATACACATAATTGTCATTATCAACCAAATTTGGATACTTGCGTTACTCAAGCAACAGAGCCAGATTTAGCAAAAGATGCCTGCCAAGCAAGCGGTAAAAAACCAAAAATGGATGGCGACATTATGAGTTATTGCCATATTGGTGGAAGTATTGTATATAAATTTCACCCTGAGGTAAAGAAAAGAATTAGAGGTGCTGCAGATAAGAAAAAAACAAGTTGTATGCCAGTACCAGCTAAACCAACTGTGCAATTAACTTATCCAATTGGCTCTGAAACTTTATTTGCAAATCAAGTAGCACAAATTGGCTGGAATGTAGAAAAAGTAAATAGAATTAAATTGAGCTACTCTCTTAATGGCGGTGGGGATTGGATAGAAATAGTTGGCGATAAAAGTGCTGTAAATGACTCTACACATAGTTGGAGTGTGCCTGATGTTAGCTCTAATAATGCATTGATAAAAATTGAAGAAGTTGGAAATAACACAGTTGTTGACCAAAGTATATTACCATTCAAAATCGTACAAAAAAGTATAACTATCCAAAGTCCAGTAGATGGTCAAGAAGTTGGCTATTCTATACCTTACAATATTAGATGGAGCAAATCAACTGTAAATCTTGTAAAAATCCAGTTTTCAACTAATAATGGTTCATCTTGGACAGATTTGAAAAATAATTTAAACACATTAAACGAAGAATACGATTTTCCAGATGTAGTTAATGATAATGCTAAAATTAGAATTATTGATACTGAAAATGGAAGTGTATTTGACGAAGTTACTTTCAAATTAGGCAAAGAAACAGCAGAAATATTCTCTCCTAAAACAGGGCATTTTGTTTGTACGCCAAAACCAGATTTTACTTACTACTACGAACAACATTATGTAGATAAATTAAATATTTGGTTCTCAAATGATGGGAAGGTTAAATGGGTTAAAGCAACTTTCCAACCTATTGATGGTAATACATCTTTGTTTGAATGGAAAGGTGCAAGTAATACAAACAATCTAATAGTAACTGATAAAGCTTATGTAAAATTCACTCCATTCGGTAATGATAATTTGATTATTGCTGAAGAAGGACCATTTATTGTTTATGAATGTCCATTAACAGTAAAAGATGGTGTATTTAATGAAGAAGTATTAAATATATCAAGCATTAGTCCAAATCCAGTAAGTGATAAATCAATTTTAAATTTTTATATAGATACTAAAAATTATAGCCATAATCTAAGTTTAGAAGTATTTGACATAACAGGTAATGTGCTTTTAAATAGCGATTTGAATACATTTAACAATGGAAATAATACATTAGATTTGAACTTAGGTAATTTATCACAAGGTGCATATTTTGTGGTTTTAACTTATGGCGAATTTAAAGCATTACAATTAGTTAATGTTGTCAAGTAATAGCTTATTATTTTGTATTTCCGATAAAATTACCAAAAATTAGATAATTTATAATAATATAAATATAATATAAACTAAAAGATTAAAAAATCCGTGTTTATTCAACTAAAAGATAAAACACGGATTTTTTATTTGTTAAAAATAGAATTTGAATAATATGTTAAATAAACTTATAGTTGGCACCCTACCATTATTACCCAAATCATTAGTTTATGTATTTGCTAAAAAGTACATTGCAGGAAGTCAACTTAAAGATGCAGTAAAAGTAACGAAAGACTTTGCGAAACTTGGCGGACTAACTACAATAGATGTACTTGGCGAATTTGTAGATAGCCGAGAAAGAGCATTGCACGAAAAAGAAATGAGTTTGAAGGTAATAGAAACTATAAAAAAAGAGAAGTTATCTACTTATCTTTCGATTAAGCCAACTTCAATTGGATTAGGTATAGATTACGATTTTGCATATAAAAATATCCTAGAAATAGTTAGCAAAGCAAATGAAAATGGCATTTTTGTTAGATTAGATATGGAAAATTCACCATACACAGATTTAACATTTAAAGTTTATAAATCACTTAGAGACAGCGGATTGGATAATGTTGGTTTTGTAATTCAAGCATATATGAAACGTAGTATATCGGATATAGAAAATTTAAAAGCATATAATCCAAATGTAAGACTATGCAAAGGAATTTACGTAGAAAGTGCAGAAATAGCTTACAAAGACAAACAAGAAATTAGAGAAAATTACAAAAAACTATTTACTCTACTAATCAATAATACAAGTAAATTAGGTATTGCCACTCATGATGAAGAGTTGATTCAGTATGCAGAAGATTATATCTCGCAGCATAAAACTCCAAAAGACAAATATGAATTTCAGATGCTTTTGGGTGTAAGAGAAAACAAACGCGATGAATTACTCAAAAAAGGACATAGTCTAAGAATTTATGTTCCGTTTGGCGAAGATTGGTACGGCTACTCTACACGCCGACTAAACGAAAACCCAGAAATGGCGGGACACGTTTTCAAATCTCTTTTTAGCAAGAATTAGTAATGTATCTTTTTATTTAATACAGGCACCGTTGGCTGTTTAGATTTAAAAAAAAGCCCATAAGTCATCACGAAAGTAACATGCTTATGGGCTTTTTTTCTTACTAACTCATTAAATTATATCAATATCAATAAAAGATGGTAGTAATCGTTTAAAGCATATTCATAGTGTTCAGATAAAAAAATAATAAATATCTAAACATTACATAAACTTGAATTTAAATATAATATCTATCTTATTAAAGAATATCTACTATGTATATCGATTTATCAAGTCCAAAAACAAGTAACAAAGCGAATTCAATTACGCAAAGCACTATTCCGATTATAAATAAACCAAATATTCTAACTGGTCCAAGTGTGATTGGTAAGAAAAAAGGACGTAAGGTTTATATCGAAACTTATGGCTGCCAAATGAATGTAGCTGATTCGGAAATTGTTTCATCAATTATGATGTCTGAAGGTTTTGACATTACAGATACAGCAGATAATGCAGATGTAATTTTGCTTAATACTTGTTCGATTCGTGATAATGCAGAGAAAAAAATCTTTAATAGACTTTCGCATTTGCGTAGATATAAAAAGAAAAAATTTAAGTTAGTTGTTGGGATTATGGGCTGTATGGCTGAGAGACTTAAATCTCAATTAATTGGTGAAAGAGACTTGGTTAGCATAGTTGTTGGTCCCGATGAATACCGTAATTTGCCTGAATTGGTTAATAACGCAATCGGTGGCGAACAAGGTATTGCAGTTAAGTTAAGCAAAGTAGAAACTTATGACGATATTATTCCACTTCGCACCGAGGGGCTAAGTGCTTGGGTGTCGATAATGCGTGGCTGTAATAACTTCTGTGCATTTTGCGTTGTGCCATATACTCGCGGCAGAGAGCGTTCTCGTCCATTGGATTCTGTGGTTAGAGAAGCAGTGAGTTTGTATGAAAATGGAATAAAAGAGATTACTTTATTAGGTCAAAATGTAAATAGTTACCGTGATGATGCTAATGGTTTAGATTTTCCAGATTTATTGATTTCAATTGCCAAAGAAGTTCCTGAATTGCGTATTAGATATAGCACTTCTCACCCACACGATATGAGCGATAGACTAATCGAAGCCCATAGAGATTACAAAGCTATTTGTAATTATATACATTTGCCAGTGCAAGCGGGTTCTAATCGTATTTTGAAAAAAATGAGAAGAGACTACTCTCGTGAACATTATTTAGAAAGAATTGAAATGATTCGCAAATATGTACCTGGTGTAGCGTTATCAACTGATATTATTGCTGGGTTCTGCTCCGAGACAGAAGAAGACCACCAAGATACTTTGTCATTAATGAGAGAAGTGCAGTATGATGGTGCATATATGTTCAAATATTCGCCAAGAGAAAATACATTAGCTTGGAAGTTTGAAGATGACGTAACAGAAGAAACAAAAGCTCGCAGATTACAAGAAATTATTGACCAGCAGCATTTAATCGCTGGTGAACTAAATAAATTAGAAGTGGGTAGAACTCACGAAGTATTGGTCGAAGGCGAAGGAAAACGTAAAAATACTGGATGGCAAGGTCGTTCGGACACAAATAAAGTTTGTATTTTCCCTTACAAAGAAGGGATGAAAGCAGGTGATTTGATTAATATCAAAATCCATAGCTCAACTTCTGCCACTCTTTTTGGCGATATTGTAGAGTAAAAGTGTAATAAGATATTTTTATTCGGTAGGTCAAGCGTCTCGCTTGACCTTTTTTTTGCCTAAATAATGTATAATCTTTCCCAAAAGTGTGACTTTTTGAAATAAATTTTGTCATTTACTTTATGAGATGCAAATTATTAAAATTATATTTATTTTAAATATTTTTAAAATTATTAGGATTGATTTGTAATATTTCTTAGTTTGCTAAGTAAATAAATACTATATAATTAATAGTGGTTTTCGTTTTCAATACCACGTATTGAAAATAGGAAATAATGTTATGAAATAAAATTTATGTATGGATTAATATAATA